>JAYVAP010000001.1:0-3239 GCA_043750915.1 Spirosoma sp.
GCCCGACGGGAAATTCATTTATTTCAACTCATTCCGCTCGGGCCATATGCACCTTTGGCGGATGAATGCCAACGGCTCCCACCCCCGGCAACTTACCCGCGATGCCTACTCAAACTGGTTTCCGCACCCCTCGCCCGATGGGAAATGGATTCTGTTTGTCAGCTATTTAACCGATCAGCAGGATAAACATCCGGCCGACGAGCACGTGATACTGAGGCTAATGGATGCGCATAAACCCGGCCGCTCACCCATCAGAGAACTAACCCGGCTGGTGGGCGGTCAGGCAACCATTAACGTTCCCGGCTGGTCGCCCGATGGTCGGTTTTTTTGCGTTTGTGAGCTATTTGAAAGTGCCAAAAAACGAATAGGTCCCCGTAATAAAGCCCAGAATACCACTGGCATGGTTAGCACCTTTCAGGGTTTCTAAGGAGACATTGGCAGCCCCCCGTTTTTGCATGGCGGCAATGGCATTCTGCGCGTTCAGATACAACACCGTGTCGTCGGCATCGCCGTGGTAGAGCCGGGTGGGGGTGCGCGGTTTCCAGTCGTGAATGTCATTGTCCCGAACGGCTTTCAGGAAGTCGGTGTCGGTGCCGTCGGCAATGGCTTGCCGGAAACTATCGGTAAAAGCCGTGTTCAGGCTAACGCTGATGTTAGCCTCTTTGCCATTGGCCGCTATCTGCGACGCATAAGGTTCCTTAAAATAATAAGTCATGGGGCGGTTCAGGCCGTATATGCGGTTGTAGGTGAGCAAAACCCATACATACAGGCGGTTGATGCCGACATTGCCGGTGCTGCGCTCATTCACAATCTGCTGCATAAAAGCCGGTTTGTCGTAGGCACCCGCTCCGCAGGCCGATGCCACCAAATTGAACTCGCTGCGCGTTTCTTCCTCAATTTTTTTCTGAAGCGCCATCGTCGCGTAGCCACCTTCCGAATAGCCCGCTACAAACAATCGCTGGTCCCAGTTTACCCCATTTTGAGCCAGAAACTCGCGGGTTGCCCGGAGCATATCGAGCGAAGCCGTTGCCAGTCCGTTGCGGTGCTCATAGGTATGGGGCATGTTTTTGGAGGCCCCGTAGCCAATGTAGTCGGGTGCGGCAATGATGTAGCCCTGCGACGCAAACAAGGAGCCAAGCGTGTAGGCTTCGCTGCCCGCGCCAAAGTACGACGGCGCGTCGTCATCGTTCAGGATGGTGCCGTGCTGCATACTCAGCAACGGCAGAGCCGCCGATGCATTGGTGGGGATGATGACCGCACCAGACGCGGTGATCTTTGTCCCGTCGGTATTGGTTGTCGTGTAATTGATCTGGTAGGCGCGGATGCCGTAGCGAATGAAAAGCTGAAGTACGGCACTCGCACCGGTATAGCGACCACGCAGCTGCGCCGACGACACTTCGCTGAGGAGCGAACTGCTCACTAAGGTGCGGGCCGGGGCGGGCGAAACGGGGTCGACTACGCCGGATTTGTGGCAACCGGTTGGGGCTACCACCATCAGGCCGCCCAGAAGCAACATTAGGAAAATCGTCTTGATTGTCAACATGAAGTAGTTTGTACAGGATGAATATAACGCCGTTTTTTTAACGAAAACACCCCCGTTTTCGTTTGCTTTCTCACCCGTAGCCAGCACGGCAATTTGAGTAACTGTTAATCTCTATCATATAACTTTCGCCAGTATTTGTGTGGAACCACCTCCACACAAACAGGCATCTGTCTGCCCATCCAGACACAAAAGTTTATCTGCCAACATCGGTTTATGACTAAAATAATGCCTACTAAAAACTATATTAACTACCTGAAAGTCAAATTTTTAGTTAATAATTTTGTAATTATGATGGGATGCCTGATTAAACTGGTACAGCGTTTGGGGGTCTATGAGAAGTACCAAATGTTCACAACACACATGAAAAGTCAGTTCAGTTCAATTGCCCGGAAGTCGCTTCTTGTGGTCATGGCCGGTAGTCTTCTATCAGGAAACGTGCTCACAGGTTGCAAGTCGGTTAAGAACAAGACAAACAAAACGCAGCGTGGTGCCGTCATTGGCTCGGGTAGCGGTGCCGTCATTGGTGGCGTAATAGGCCGCCGGTCTGGCAATACGGTGTTGGGTGCTATTCTGGGTGCTGCCGTGGGCGGTGCCGCCGGTGCCGTTATTGGCCGTCGGATGGATAAGCAGGCCGAAGAGATTAAGCGGCAACTGCCAAACGCCCAGGTTGAGCGGGTGGGCGAAGGAATCAAAATTACGCTTGGTTCCGATATTCTGTTCGACGTGAACTCTTACCAGGTGAAGGCCGAAACAAAACGTCAGTTAGAAGAGTTTTCTCAGACACTGAAGAAATACGAAGACACCGACATCCGCATTGAAGGCCACGCCGACGCTACCGGTACGGACGCGCTGAACCAGAAACTGTCGGAAAACCGGGCCAAAGAGGTGGGCGTATTCCTCGAATCGCAGGGTATCAAATCCTCGCGGTTGGTGGAAAAAGGATACGGCGAAGCTCAGCCCGTGGCCGATAACTCGACCGAAGCCGGACGCAGTAAAAACCGTCGGGTAGACATTGCCGTGTTTGCCAACAAAAAAATGCAGGCCGATGCCAAAGACGGTAAGTTAGATAACTAATTGCCGCGATCAGGTGCCGGAACAACCGCTGGCACCTGATTTATTGCCTTACCTCCTTGACCGGTTCGACAGCCGAAAAATCGGCGCTCAAAGGATGTAATCAGGTATTCTTTATTTTGTCCACCGAAAAACAATAGTTTTCTTATTACACAAACCAAACAACTTAACGTTATGAATGTTAAAGAAACACGGGGCGAGGTTCTCGATCAACTCAACAAATTACTGACCCGTAACCACGATGCCGAAAAAGGGTATCAGGAAGCCGCTGAGAATGTGAAAGATGCCGAACTGAAAAGCCTGTTTTTGGCCCAGTCGCGTCAACGGGCCGAGTTTGCCATGGAGCTGGACCGCGATGTACGGGCACTGGGTGGCGAGCCGGACAATGGCACGAGTTTAGCCGCTGACCTGCACCGTGCCTGGATCAATGTGAAATCCACGTTTGCTACCAACGACGACAAAGCTACCGTGCAGGAATGTCAGCGGGGCGATCAGGAAGCCCTCGAAAATTATAACTCCGTTTTGCAGGAGACCGATTTAGTAGCCAGTACGCGCGAATTATTGCTGCGTCAAAAACAGAGCATCGACACCGCGCACGCGTCGATGGCCCGGTTGGCTCTGGTAG
>JAYVAP010000002.1:0-11992 GCA_043750915.1 Spirosoma sp.
CCTTACCGATGTACAATTTGCGCAGGATGCCCGCCGGAGCAGCCGCGCCCGCAACTGGTTCAGCACGCCCTGGACGGTGCCCGTGCTGCGGGCCGAATATGCCTTCAGCGATGCTACCCGCCTGACGGCTACGGTTCACGGCCTGGTTGCCCAGCGCAACAGCATTGGGTTCGTATCCGCCATTACCACCCCCGACGCGCCGAATGCAAACGGTTCTCTCCCCCGCCAGATCGACCGCGATCACTACCGCAACTGGGGAAGCGAACTCCGGCTGCTGACGCAATATCGCCTGCTGGGCCGCCCGCATACACTCTCGACGGGCGTGAAATACTTTGACGGACATACCCACCGCCAGCAGGGCCGGGGCGACACGGGCAGCGATTTCAACCTGAACCTGCAAACCGACCGCTTTCCGCGCGATTTGAGCCTGTCGGTGACTAATGTGGCCCTTTTTGCCGAAAACCTGTTTCGGCTCACCAATCGCTGGACCGTTACGCCCGGCCTGCGCGTTGAGTCGCTCCGAAACGACATTGCCGGCCGGATCAGCCTGAACGCCACCGGCACCGAAAACCAGGTTGGGCAGCAAAGCAGCCGCCGGTTTTTGCTGGCGGGCATCGGCACGGCCTACCAGTTACCGGCAGGCATCACCCTCTACGGCAATGCCTCCCAGGCCTACCGCCCGGTGCTTTTCTCTGATCTTACGCCGGCCGCTGTCACCGACTTTGTGGTGGATCCTAACCTGCGCGATGGGCGGGGCTACACCATTGATGCGGGCCTGCGCGGGGCCGTCAAAAACTACCTTAACTTCGACATCAGCTATTTTTACCTGAACTACAACGACCGCATCGGCACGCTGGCCTTATTGAACCAGCTTGGCAAACCCTATCAGCTGCGCACCAACCTGGGCCGGAGCGTGAGCCACGGCCTCGAAGCCTACGTTGAATTTGACCCCGTTGTTGCCTTTGCCGGCCAATCTAAAGTAGGGTACCTGAGCGTATTTGCGTCCGTAGGTTATACCGATGCGCGTTACCAGTCACTGCGCACGAGCACTGTGGCAAACGGGCAGGTAACCGAAACCAACCTCGCCGACCGGCGCGTTGAAAATGCGCCCGCCTTTACCGGGCGGTTCGGTGCCAATTATACCTACCGGACGCTGACGGTGACGGCCCTGCTGAACCGGGTTGGACGGGCCTTCAGCGATGCCAACAACACAGAAACCGCCACGTCCAACGGCCAGATTGGCGTGATCCCGGCCTACCAGGTCATGGATATGTCAGCTTCGTTGACCCTGAAAAAGCGGTACACGCTTCGGGCGGGTATTAACAACCTGACCGATGCCCGGTACTTTACGCGTCGGGCGGGCGGCTATCCCGGCCCCGGCATCCTGCCCGCCGATGCCCGCACAGGTTATCTGTCAGTGGGTCTTAAACTGTAAGCCAATCCGCTCCGAAAACAGCCGACACCACCCCATACCAGCCATTGCCTGATTATGAAGTGTTTAAACCCGCGCCCAAAACGCGGGTTTGGTTTTTATAGCTACCTTTGCCCGGAACACCGAATTCTCAGAAAACATAATCGCTGGCAATAAACGGGACGATAGCGCATTAATAAAGTGCAGTCCCGTTCGCTTATTACTTCCGATACCCAATGCATATTGGCCATGTAGTACGTTTTACAAGCCTGTTTATCAGCGTACTGACCAGTGTCTCCTGTTCGTTGCAAGCCCAACCCCTTCGTCCACCCAATCAGTATTCGGTTGAGGCAGGCAGTTTTGCGTCAATGTCGGGCCAAACGCCATTCTGGCTGCGGGCCAATCAGTACGGCATCGTGCCAAATCAGTCGCCCGCGTTTACGTTCCGGGCGGCTCTATACCGCCCCTATGACTCTACCCGGCGGGCCAGCACCCGGTGGCGCGGGGCCAGTTTCGACCTGGGCTATGGCTTGAACCTGGTTGGCAACTTTGGCGGGCAGCGCACCACTTTTCCCCTGCTGGAAGCCTATGTCAAAGTCAGACGCGGTATTTTCGAGGGGTACGTCGGCCGTCGGCGCGAGCTGTTTGGCCTGGCCGACTCCACCCTCTCAACGGGTTCCTACGCCTGGTCGGGCAATGCGCTGCCCATCCCCAAAATCCAGATTTCTATCCCCGTTTTCACGCCCATTGGGTTCACTAAGGGTTTTGTGGCCATTCAGGGCACTTACGCGCACGGCCTTATGAGCGCATCTGGCTACGTGCAGCACACTATGCTGCACCAGAAATCATTGTATCTGAGACTGGGGAAAAACAACAGCACGGTCCGGCTCTATGGCGGTTTTAACCACCAGGTTATCTGGGGTGGGCAAACCGCCGACCGCAAAGCCGTGCCGGGGGTTGTGCCGGCGGGTGGCAAACTACCATCCAGCCTGATTGATTATTTTTATGTCGTGACGGGTATCAATCAGGGCCGCACAGACACCACTAAGTACACCTTTTTCGATCAGACCAACCGGGTGGGCAATCACCTCGGCTCCATTGATGTGGCCATGGAAATTGATCTGGTCCGGCACACGCTGTATGCCTATCGGCAGAGCTTGTATGAAGATGGGTCGCTGGCATCGCTGATTAACGTTGCCGACGGGCTGAATGGGTTGCGTATTCGCCGGAATGACCCCAATGCGTTGGTTCGGGATATTCTGTTCGAGTTTCTGAACACCACCAGTCAGGGCGGACCGGAGTTTATTATCAATGACCCGAAGCGACGCGGCAAAGACGACTATTTCAACCACCAGCAGTATCGGGACGGGTGGGCCTATCGGCAGCACACGATTGGTACGCCCTTTATTACCCCGGCCCTCGGCCCAAACGGTGAGTACCCATACGGCACCTTCACGGTGAACAACCGGGTAACAGTATTACACATGGGGATAGCGGGGAGTTTACCCCTTCAGGGACGTGCTTTGGCGGGACGAATCGGATACCAGGCCAAACTATCGTACAGCCATAACCTGGGCACCTATAATTTTCCCCTACAGCCCACCCGCGACCAGTTTTCGGGCTATGTTGGCCTGATGGTTCCCCTGTCGATGGCGGGTGGGCTACAGCTAAGGGGCAACCTCGCGGTCGATGCCGGTACACTCTACCAACAGGGCGTTGGCTTGTTTTTGAGCGTGCGCAAAGTATGGAATACGGGGCCGCCCCGGTAGTGCTTGTTGGCTTATGTTGGGTAATTGATCCATGTAAGTTACTTTTTTACGTAAATTGCCCGGTGTTTGTTAAGCCGTACGATAAAGTTAGTACACACTCGTCAGTGGTAAGTGTTATCTTCGCACACGATACGTTTGGAAATCATCTGCCAAACCCCGACGCGTAACCCCCGCAGGTATGAGGCATCGTTATTCTATATTATTTTTTCCACTTCATATAATTGTCGACTTTCTTAGTCTGAATGCGGCATTTGTAGGCGGGTACTGGATCAAGTTTCAGACCATTGAACCGGTCTCGGTGCCACCTTATGCGGCATTGTGGTGGCTTTTCAACGCAATATGGCTGATCGAGATACTCATTCTTAAGCCGTATATTTATCCGCGTCAGCTCTTCAAAATCAATCACTTACTGAAGAATCTGTTGATTCTGACAGCCATTCACGTGGCGGTTATTTCTGTATGCTGGGTAGCCGTTCAGGGCTACTATTACTCACGTGAGCACCTCCTGATTACCTACGTTCTGTTTTTTACAATGGCGGCCGCGTTCCGGATCGGGGCACTGCTTTTTTTGCAGCAATACCGCGCCCTGGGCTACAACAACCGGCGCTACGTGATTGTTGGGTATGGTAAATTGGCCGACTCGATTCGGAGTTTCTACGAAGTACACCCCGAAATGGGTTTCCGCTTCCAGGGATATTTCGATGCGCCGTCGCCCGATAACGAAGGGTTGCTCAAAGGAGATTATAACATGCTTCCCGCGTTTCTAACCCGTGAGAGCATCGACTGCGTGTATTGCTGCATGCCTTACATCGACAATGAGCAACTGAAGATCATTGCCGACCGCGCCGAAGCCCTGGACTACCAGGTCAAGCTGCTGGTCGATTTTCGGGGATTTCTGGCCCGGGGTGCATCAATCGAGTACCACGATTTTCTGCCGGTTCTGAACCTTTCATCACGGATGCTGGCCGACTTCCGGGTGAACACGCTGAAGCGGGGTTTCGACATTTGCTTTTCGCTGGGCGTTCTCACGGTAGGGTCCCCCATTTTTGTTCTGCTCACGCTCATTACCCGGCTCTCCTCGTTGGGCCCGGCTTTCTACGCGCAGGAACGTGTTGGGCGCGATGGCCGGATTTTCAAAATCTATAAGTTCCGCAGCATGTATACCGATGCCGAAAAAATGGGGCCGGTGCTGTCGGGTGGGTTGCTCGACAACCGGATTACGCCCTGGGGCCGGTTTATGCGCCAGACGCGGCTGGATGAGTTGCCCCAGTTTGTGAATGTGCTGAAAGGCGACATGTCGGTGGTGGGGCCGCGCCCGGAGCGGCAATTTTTTATCGATAAGATCGTTAAGATTGCACCGGAATACCAGTCGCTACTGAAAGTAAAACCGGGGATTACCTCAATTGGGCAGATCAAGTTTGGCTACGCGGCTACCATTGAGGAGATGGTTCAGCGGCTGCGCTACGACCTGCTTTACCCGGATCGCCGGTCGTTTCTGTTCGATATGTGGATCATTGCGCAAACCCTTCGGGTGATGGCGCAGGGCCGTGGCAAATAAGATCAGGGGTGCCGGCACCGGCACTTTCCATTCTCCTTACTGTATGCGATTTTTGCTCCTGCGGGCTGGTAGTCTGTTGTTGATTAGTAGTGTCTGGATGGGGGTTTGCGGTCAGCGAACAACCCGGTACCAGATCGAAGCGGGTAGCATGGCCTCATCTGCCCAGACACCTTTCTGGCTACGCGCCAACCAGTACAGTACCGTTCCGCTTCAGGCACCCCGGGGCCGGCTGAATGCGGGCATTTATTCCGACTACCGGCTCGGTGACAGCACCCGCACCCGTCCTTTCGCCGACTGGGGGTATGGTGTTAATGTGGTTGCTAACGTGGGGCCGACCAACCAGTTTTTGCTGCCCGAGGCTTACGTTAAAGGCCGGTTGGGCGCGTTCGAGTTATACGCTGGCCGACGCCGGGAAATTGTTGGGCTGGTCGATACGTTGCTCACTACCGGTGCCTATGCCTGGTCGGGCAATGCCCTGCCGATTCCTAAAATCCAGATTGGTCTGCCCAGTTTCACCCCTGTTCCGTTCACAAAAGGTGTTTTGTCGGTGATGGGTGCATTTGCCCACGGCTGGTTCGAAAACACGGATCGTTTGGTAAAAAAATCTTATCTGCACCAGAAATACCTGTATGCGCGGCTGGGAAAACCAACCTGGCCTTTGCGGCTCTATGGCGGTTTTAACCACCACGTTATCTGGGCGGGCTACGCGGCTCCGGGCGTGCTGAACTCAAACGTGGCAGTTAACGGGCAACTACCCTCGTCGATCAAATATTTTCCGGCCGTTGTGGCGGGGTCGCGCGGAACGCCCATGGACCAGATTGTTACCTCTTTTGAAGACAACCGGATTGGCAACCACCTCGGCTCGGTCGATGTAGCCGCCGATATTAACTTGGGCCATTGGAACGCATATGTATACCGGCAGTTTTTTTATGACGATGGGTCGCTGTTTTACGGTACGAATTTAGAAGACGGTTTAAACGGGCTGCGACTCAAAAACAGCCGCCAGCCGTCGGGTGCTGCCTTTTTTCTGCGCCAGATTACGGTCGAGTACCTGTTCACGGGTAGCCAGGGTGGCGACGAGTTCGTGATCGAAGACCCTAAACGGCGTGGGCGCGACAATTACTTTAATCATGGGCAGTTTGTGGACGGCTGGACGTATTTCGGCCGGACCATTGGCACCCCTTTTCTAACCCCGCAACGCGAAGTTCGTTCGGATCTACCCAACGCCGGGGCCGGCATTGCCAACAACCGGGTCAGTGCATTTCATTTGGGCATCAGTGTATTGCTGTTCGACCGGGTCGATCTGACCACGCGGCTGTCGATGAGCCAGAACGCCGGTACCTATGGCATTCCTTATTTAAGTCTGCCGAGGCAGTTTTCGGGTTTGCTCACGGCCTCCGTCCCCCTGAATCTGTTGGGGGGTTTAGTCCTGAACGGTTCGGTGGCGGTGGATGCAGGCGGGCTGCTTCCCAACAGCGTGGGTGGGTATGTAGGCGTGCGCAAAGCCGGTTTATTGGGTGGGCGTTCGGCAAAACAACCCATATCGCCCCGCCGGTGGTTCTGAAAGCGCGGGCAGAATTTTCAGACTGCGGGTAAATACGCTTGCGGGTTTATTCGCGTTTTAACAGTAGCCAATCGCTCAAAAAGTTTATTTTTACGAAGTTGATTTATATAGCAACAAGGAAATTAAAGTGAAAAAATGGTGCAAGTGAACAGATTTGGGGCTCGGTTAGGGATATTTGTGATACTGGCTGGCGGCTTTTCCTGCGGGCAGAGCACGCAGCAGAAACTCAATCAATCAACACGGGCATTGCGCAACTGTGCCGATGAGGAGGCCGTTACGGGTAACGAACAGGTAACGCTCCGAAAAGAAATTAACGCCGACGAAAAGACCCGGCAAATAGAAGAAATTTTCCGGCAGAAAGTGCGGGAAGGTTTCAATGGTAATATACTGGTGGCGCAGAAAGGCGTGATTCTGTACAAAAACGGCAATGGGCTGGGGCATTTCGAGCGGAGCCAGCGCGACACGCTGGTCGAAGACTCGAAATTTCAGCTGGCCTCCCTCTCGAAAACGTTCACGGCCGTTGGAACGCTCAAACTCATTGAGGCCGGTAAACTCCATTTCGAGGACAGCATTCAAAAGTTCTACCCCGATTTCCCCTACCACGGCATCTCCATTCGGGAGTTGCTGAGCCACCGCAGCGGACTGCCCAACTACGCCTACGCGTTTGACGACAGCATGAAGGTAAATTTCTATAAAAAAGAAAAGCCCTATCCGTCCAACAAGACCATCATGCACTGGTTTGCCACCGTGAAACCAACGCCCCCACGCTATAATGTGCCGGGCCGGGGCTTTAGCTACAGCAACACGAACTACATGGTGCTGGCCTCAATCATTGAAAAGGTGACGGGACAGCACTACGAGACGTTTATTCACCGGACAATTTTTGAGCCACTGGGCATGCATCAGACGTTTGTGGCGACCTCTAAAAACGACTCCCTCAACTACCACCGAACGGCAGGCTACCAGTGGAACCGGCGCATCCCCAAAGATTATTACGATGACGTGGTGGGCGACAAAGGCATTTATTCCACCACCGGCGATCTGTTCCGGTGGTATCGTGCCCTGAACGGCGATTGCCTGCTGCCCCGCAAGTACTTAGATGAAGCGTTTCTGCCGCGCAGTTTTGAGCGAAAAGGAGCAAAAAACTACGGCTATGGCTTTCGGATGATGCTCGACACAACCAACAAACCCGAGTATATTTATCATTCGGGCTGGTGGAAGGGCTACAACACCATGTTCTGGTTTAGTCCCAAAGACGAGTATGTCATTATCATGCTGGGCAATCGCTACAACCGAACCGTCTACCGCGTAAAAGAACTGATCGACGTGCTGAGCAGTGGACCCAAAAAATCAGGTCCCGTGGTAGAAGACGAGGTGGAAATATGAGTAGAGCCGACCGCCTGGTCGGCTTTCTGTTTTTTGTGCCCGCCAGCGGGCAACCGATCTCCCGCGCCTGACCTCCCCTTTTTTATGCGTCTTTTATTTCTTTTCATCTCATTGTCTATTGTGGCTTATCAACCAGCTCACGCACAGGAAGTTATCAAACTCTGGCCCGACAAAGCCATTCCTAACGCCATTGCCGGTGCTTCGTTACCCGAAAAAACGGAAACCAAAGACGGTATTCTGATTATTACCGATGTGACGGTGCCAACCCTAACGGCTTACCTCCCGCCTGCCGGCAAAGCCACCGGCGCGGCCGTCATGATTTGTCCCGGTGGCGGCTACTACGTGCTGGCATCGGGCCACGAAGGGGAGGAAGTAGCCCACTGGTTCAACGGGATGGGCGTGGCCGCTTTTGTGCTGAAATACCGCCTTCCCGACGAGCGGATCATGACAAACCCTCACCAGGTACCGCTGATGGACGCGATGCAGGGCATGAAACTGATCCGACAAAACGCCACCCGCTACGGTATTGACCCGCGCAAGGTGGGCGTAATGGGTTTCTCGGCGGGCGGCCACTTAGCGTCTACGCTGGCCACGCACTACAACCGGGCACAAACGGCCGATGGTGGGGCACAGGCGCGGCCCGACTTTACAATTCTGCTGTACCCGGTTGTTACCTTCGGCGACAAGGCGCACGGCGGCTCGCGCGATAAACTCCTCGGCAAACTCAAAACCTCGCCCGAAATGATCGCCTATTACTCGAACGAATTGCAGGTAACGGCCCAGACACCGCCCGTGTTTCTGGTTCATTCGCAGGACGATGACGGTGTGCCGGTTGAAAACAGCGTGAATTATTACCTGGCCTGCCTCAAGAATAAAGTCCCGGCAGAGATGCACTTATATCCAACGGGTGGCCACGGCTATGGGCTGCGCACGGCCAACTTTGGCTCGCTCAATACCTGGCCCGAAAACTGCAGGGCCTGGATGAAAGGACTGGGCGCGGTGAAATGATTAACCCCTGATCCCAGCACATCAAACCCGAAGAAACACCTTTTTCCGGTAAAGGAAGTGGAGAAATACCCACTTCACGGCCAGAAAGGCAATTACTGCGCCCACCGCCTGCACCGGCTCACTGAAAAAGCCCAGCAAGCCCCCAAAAAGGTAGGTTGCTGCGTGTTCAAAGTGGATTACCTGGCCCGCCAGATAAATCAGAATGGAGTTCATGCCAATGACGACAAAGAAATAGGTCCACCGGCTCCAGTTCTTCACGTCGATGATCCAGTAGAAGAGCGACAACGCCAGCATGCTCCACCCGCCCGCCACCAGCACGAACGAACTCGTCCAGAGGTTTTTGTTGATCGGTAAAACGAGGTGCCAAATCCACCCGGCGGCTACGCAGCCAACCCCAGCCAGCACCAACCGCCGGAGCTTGTGCCCGTCTGACAGGCCTTTTGTTCGCAGCACAGTACCCACAAAAATGCCGAACAGCCCCGTGGCAATGGCGGGCAACGTCGACAGTAAGCCCTCGGGGTCATGAACAACTTTGTAGAGGTGCCCCGGCAACAGCAACCGGTCGATGTAGCCCACTAAACGCCCTTCCATGGTCAGATTACCAGCCCCAAAACCCGGCACGGGCACCAACATCAGCAAGGCCCAGTAGCCGAGTAAAATCCCGGCCAAAATTCCGTAACGCGCCCGTTCGTTGCGAACATACACGTAAATGAGTTGGGCAAACATGCCTGCCAGCCCAATGCGGCCCAGCACGCTGGGAAATCGCATCTCGGCCAACGGCTTCACAAACAGGCCATTGTTGTAGATGAGGCCCAGCAAAACCAGCACAAGACCACGCATAATGATTTTGCGGACTATAGCCCCCCGGTCGTCACCCCGGTCGAGCCGGCTGCCGAGGGAGTAGGGCGTTGAAACGCCCGCCAGAAACAAAAACAGCGGAAATATGCAGTCATACGGTCGGAAGCCGTTCCAGGCGACGTGGGTCAGCTGACCGGCCATAAAAACGGCCC
The DNA here is from genome assembly GCA_043750915.1 of Spirosoma sp. GTDB lineage: Bacteria > Bacteroidota > Bacteroidia > Cytophagales > Spirosomataceae > Spirosoma. The sequence continues at coordinate 9,707 of JAYVAP010000002.1, forward strand.
AGGCCCAACCGGTGGTTTTGGCCAGGACATAGAAGATATCTTCTCCGCCAATGATCCAGAACATATCAAACCCCCGCAGCGCATCCAGGGACAGTAGCCGCCGAACGGGCGCGGGCTGGGCCAGGGCCGGTTCGGGCCGGTGGTCGGTTGGTGGAACAGAACGGGTAGACAAGGGCATAAGCAGGAAGGGTTAGGAGCACGTTGGATTTATGATAAACTCGCCAGTACTTCGGCAATCACACGCGGGTAATGGGCATGTTCAAGCACCTGTACCTTTTGGGCTACATCGCTGGGGGTATCGGTGGGCAGCACGGGGCAACGCGCCTGAAAAATAAGCTGGCCCTCGTCGTAGTGTTCGTTTACGTAGTGAATGCTGATGCCCGACTCGCTTACACCAGCCGCCACAACGGCTTCGTGAACAAAGTGGCCATACATGCCTTTACCGCCAAAATCGGGCAGCAACGCCGGGTGAATATTGACAATCCGGCCCGGAAAAGCCCGGACCAGATTGGCGGGCATGAGCCACATGAACCCCGCCAGCACAATCAGGTCGATTTGCTGCCGACGCAAAAACTGCGTGATCCGATCTGTGTCATAGAACGTTGCCCGGTCGAAAAGCAGGACCGGAACGTGCCGTTCACCGCCAAATCCATGCCTTGCCCGGTCAATGACCCCCGCCTTCGGGTTGTTGGTCAATAAAAGCGGGATGTCTACATCGTCATGTCCGGCGAAATAAGTGGCTATCCTGGCGGCATTGGAGCCGGAGCCGGAGGCAAACAGGGCGATTCGTTTCAACGGTTAAAGGCGATAAACGATTGACTTACTAACGGATGAAAAACAAAACTACAACTTTTGTCTATTTTTGCGGGTAGTCAATCAAAACCGATGCTGGCAACCAACCAACTTACGTTTGAATACGGCCCCGCGAAGCAGTTTGTTTTTCCTGATCTGCACTGCGCCGACCAGGACACGCTGCTGATTCTGGGCCGCTCCGGAACGGGCAAAACCACGCTGCTGCATCTGCTGGCCCTGCTGCTTCGGCCCAAAAGTGGCTCAGTCATGGTGGGGCAAACCGACCTGGCCACCCTCAGCCCGGCCCAAACGGCCGCTTTTCGGGCTAAACACCTTGGTATTATCTACCAGAAACCGCATTTTGTCAGTTCGCTGTCAGTAGTCGATAATTTACTGCTGGCCAACTACTTAGCAGGCCATCCTCCACAACACCAACGCGCCCGTGACCTCGCCGGGCAGCTGGGCTTCGACGATTTGTTGACAAAAAAAACCCACCAGTTAAGCCAGGGCGAACAGCAGCGCGTGGGCATTGCCCGCGCCATGATGAACCAACCCGATATTATTCTGGCCGATGAGCCAACCTCCAGCTTAGACGATGAAAATACGAATCGGGTGGTGGCCCTGCTCCGCCAGCAATCCGGGCAGATTGGGGCCAGCCTGGTTGTGGTTACGCACGATCAGCGGCTGAAAGACGTATTTCAAAACTGCGTAAACCTATAAAGTCTCATCTCGCCAACCGAATCGCCCGCCACAACCCCCGTTGACCCCTTCGACAGTCACCACAATCTCCCCCAATGACTACACGACACCTGCTTTATTTGCTGTTGCTGGTACTGCCGATTCTCTCGACGGCTCAAAACCGAAAAAAAAAGGATTATTTGGTTACCATTCATACCCAATACGGGCCAATGCAACTGACCCTGTATGACCAGACACCCCAGCATAAGGAAAACTTTATCAAACTGGTCGACAAAAAGTTCTACGACAGTCTGCTTTTTCACCGGATCATTTCACAGTTTATGATTCAGGGCGGAGACCCCAACTCGCGCCGGGCAGCTACGGGTATATCGCTGGGCAACGGCGAGGTGGGTTATAAAATTCCGGCCGAGATCGTACCCACCCTTTTCCACAAAAAAGGGTCGTTGGCAGCAGCCCGCGACAATAACCCCGAAAAAGCATCGAGCGGGTGCCAGTTTTACCTCGTTCAGGGGCGCGTTTGGCCAGCCGATGAGTTGGAGAAACAAATTGACCGCAGCCACAGCCGGGCACCGGAACGCCTGTTTAGCGAAGCCCAAAAGCAAACCTACAAAACCCTCGGTGGCAGCCCGCACCTGGATGGAAACTACACTGTTTTTGGCGAAATCATCGGTGGCCTGGCTATTGTGGACAGCATTGCCAAACAAGCCCGCGACGCGCAGGACCGGCCCAAACAAAATATTCGGATGACCATGACCGGCGAATGGGTTAGGAAAAAGAAGATTTCGAAACGCTATA
>JAYVAP010000003.1:0-2196 GCA_043750915.1 Spirosoma sp.
CCGACGTGCCGAATTTTTCGGCGGCTCTGCATGGCCAGTTCACCCTGATGGGTCAGGTTGTCGGTCAGGCGGGCCTGAGAACCGGCACTCACTTTAGCACTTTTCGACACATCGCCATCGAGCAGGGCTTTGGTCAGGTCATACGTCAGCACATCCGGGTTATCCTTGTAATGGATCAGGAAGCTAAACAACCGCCCGTCGCCCGTTACCACCGTCAGGTTTGTTTCCAGAAATGGAGAACTACCCAGTGCTTTTAACCGAAATACGTTGTTTGCCTTCTCAACCGCTTCACCGGCTATTTCCTTGCTGCCCAGATCAGCATAGCGGATTTCGTAAGGAAAAATCAAGTGGGTCGTCTTACTGTTACTGACCTGAATGGCATACGAGGGTCGTATCGTTGCATTGTTCATGGGCAGCACAAAGGCCATTTGTGCCAGCAAAGGCGAGGAAGCCAGTGCCAGACAGAGCAGGAGAATAAATTGCTTTTTCATAAACAGTCTCATGGTGCTTTTAAGAAAAGAGAATAACCGGCCCGGAGCCGGATGGTCGGTTGTCGAGCCGATTGTGAGGCACCCATTCGGGCTGCATTCAGTACGGTGTTACCCAACCCACCGATGCCCGGCACGTTCACGCCTTGAATAGCCGATGAGCGAATCTGCCCACCTACCTGGCTATTCATACCGAGACCCGGCACGTTGATACCTGCTGACCCATCCGTATCATACACGTCCAGATCGAGCGGAATAAGCTGGCCACCGAGTTGCAGATTCCGAACCGTCAGGCGTAAACGGTCGTCGGCTATCTGACAATTAGCGTGCAGAATCGTATTGGCGGGGATGGTCACGCCATCGGCCATGACCTCCTTCAGCAGCCGTAGCTTAATCGTGTTACCGTCCCGAATAGCCTGATCTTCGTGTACCACTACGGGGATCATCCAGGCGATGGTTTTCCGGGAGCCGTAATTTCCTCCGCTCAACACGGCACGGGTAGGTTCCTGACGGGAACCGCCCGTTGGTGCCGTCAGAAATGGACTTTCCCGGTCAGTGGCTTCTGAGAGCCGGGTAGCAGTCAGGTTATCACTCAGGCGAACGACAGCCGGGTTTGCCTGAGCAGATGGTTCAGCCGGGAGCGATCCCACTGACGCGGGAAGGGCGTTAGCTCGGGGTGTTGGTGCCGAACCAATTTCCGTTCGTTGATACTGCTGTAGCTGCTGATCTAATTGCTGATCGGTTGCCGAGGAACTGTACCCCGGAGGATTGTAATAATATCCTTTACCCGCTTTCGCCCGAGCGGGCCGGGTGGCAGCCATCGCAGCCGAGTTGGGTTGGTTAGCCGACCGCTTCGTTGCGAACGGAGCCGCAACCATCGGCGTGTTGCCCAGTCTGGAAGCATGGGTTGTGGCCACCGCCCCGGCAGGGTTGCTAACCGGAATAGCGTTTAACCCCTTTGAGGAGGAGTCATACCGGCTATTCGTAAAACTGGAGAGTACCTGACCTACCTGCGCTTTGCCAAAGCCAGGCTTTTCTACTTCGCGCTCCCTGATGCCTGCTTCTTTGGCATTAGGAACACTGGTGTTAAACCCACGGCTGCCCGCCCGGTTCGCTACGGTTTCTTCGGTTCGGTATCTTTCCCCTTTCCCACCCCCAAACAGCCAGAACAAAACGGCAATAAAAGGCAGAACAATAACCGGGTACATGAGCATGGCCTGACGATTCCGGTAAAAAGCGGCATCGCTGTGGGCGGCTGAAATCGCTGTGTTCATGGGGACGTAATTTTTTTGTTGGAATAGGCTTTCGCCAGACTATCCAGTTCGTTCATACCATCCTGACGGGATCGTTGAAACTGATTTACAGTAGTCTTTGTATCGCCAAAGAGTTGTTCCATTGGCTTCATAAGCTGCTCAGGCGATGCCGCCGGTAGCGGTTCTGTCAGTCGGTTGATACTGACAATGAGTTTATAAACCCCTCCCCCACCCAACAGCAGCAGCGCGGAAATGACCAACTGCATCCGGGCGCGATCAGAAAGGCTGATGAAGTAATCGCCCAGTCCGGCTATCTTGCTGACGATCCATCTCATTGGCGTTCCCTTTCTTCAAGATCGGTATTGTCCAGAACGGCAAACTTTTCGATCAAAAACCCGTGCGGATTAATCTCTGACCGACTCACGTTACGCAGATATCCGGTAGTAACTAATTTC
>JAYVAP010000004.1:0-2920 GCA_043750915.1 Spirosoma sp.
CCACAAACCCCGGCTACTCCTCAAACTTGACGGCTTCGGTACTGCTTTTCCAGGCATCGGTGCGAAATGGAACGGCCGGAAAACCCGCCGAATTGTACAGATTTACTTCGCCGTTGTCGTCGGCCCAACCGTAGCGCACGGCCACCGGTGCCGCCACCGAATCGGCCCGAACAACCACCGAATTGCCCTGAATTTCGGCTTTGGCGTAGTAGAAAACCTGATCGGCCCCGGCAATCTCAAACCCTTTCGTGTAACCATATTTGTCCTTCACCGCCAACCCGCCATCGGCGTTTCGGAACGTCAGCACGGCCTGGCTGCCCGCGATGGTCATCGTTTCAAACAGCGGTCCGGCACTGACATCGCTCTTCTGATAAACCACCCGCATTGCTTCGGCCGCTAACCGCCTGCCCACATCCTGTTTGTTGGTGGGGTGAATGTTGGTGGCATCGCCAATATCCGACGTAACCGCCATGCCCGTCCGGGGGAGTTTGAGCGTCATCGTCTGGGCTTCGCGCAGCTCAGCCCACGCGCTACCCCGTCGACTGTTGCCATTGCCCGCGTTGAAATTGGCCAGCTGCACGAACAAAAATGGAAAATCTTCTTTCCAGTGCTGCCGCCAGTCCTGAATCATAAGTGGAAACGTTCGGCGATATTGAAACGCCCGGCCCGCATTCGATTCGCCCTGGTACCAGATAACTCCTGCCACGGCATAAGGAATAAGCGGGTTGAGCATGGCGTTGAAAAGCAGCGTTCCGTGGGCATTTGGGTCGCTTTTTTCCCACGAGGCCAGGAGTTGTGCCACCCGGTATTGCCAAACCCCACCCAAGGGCAGATCAACGCCATCGGTTGACAGTTTCATGTCGGCTGGTGCGCCCGTGAAGCCTCCGCCCCCGCCTGTGTCATTAATACGGATGACAATGACATTGACACCCGCTTTGAGCAAGCCCGTGGGCAAAGCATAACGTCGGGGCTGATCATACGCATTGGTGGTACCCACGAGCTGCCCGTTTACGTAGGCAGAGTCGGCATCATCGATGGTGCCCAGCTGGAGCAGGGCGTTTTTCAGCGACACACTGTCGGCAAGGGTTATCTCGCGCCGAAACCAGACTACGCCGTCGAGTGCCGGCAAACCGCGTGTTTCCCAATTGCCGGGAACAGTCATGCGCTGCCACTTTTCAGCATCGAAAGCTGGTTTTGCCCATGTCGAAGTTTCTGCGGCTGTAGGAAGTTTGCCATCCTGAATCTTTTCTATTAACTGCCTGGCTTCAAGGGCTGCTTTGCGGTTCAGCTCTTCGATGTCGGCTGGTAGCCGCGTTATCGACTTAGCCAGCTCAGGATCGGTCAGCATGGCTTCGCGACTCGTCCAGGTTTCGGAGTGGGTACCGCCCCAGGCGTTGTTAATCAGACCAATAGGTACATTCAATTCCTGTTGCAACTGACGGGCAAAAAAGTAGCCCACCGCCGTGAAGTCGGCTGCCGTTGCCGGGCTACACACCGTCCATTCGCCTTCGATGTCGTCTTTTGGGGTCAGGCTAACGGCTTTTTTCACGGCCAGTTGCCTGATTTGCGGGTAATTGGCCCTATTAACTTCTTTGGGGCCATTAGCTGCCGCCCGCAGGGGCCACTCCATGTTCGACTGGCCGGAGCAAATCCAGACTTCGCCCGCCAGCACATCGTTGAGGGTGATAGCATCTTTTTTGCCTTTTACGGTTAGTTGAAACGGCCCGCCCGCTTCCATGGGGTCCAGAGTGACCCGCCAGGTGCCATCTTTTCCGGCTTTGGTTTTTTTAGTTTGATTGGCCAGGGTAACCGTTATTTTTTCTCCTGCATCTGCCCATCCCCAAACTGGCACGGGTTTCCGGCGTTGTAGCACCATGTGCGGCCCAAACACCTTTGGCAATCTGACATTGGCCAGCAGTGATTGCATGGCCAGCATACTCATCAGGAATATAACACACCTAAAACCTTTCATTGATAGTCGGGATTTGTAGACAACAGCTCAAATGAGCGCGCTTTCCAGACAAAGCACATAAGGTGGTTTTTATCCTTATATAAAATGACTTGATTATGAAGATATTGATGTGAGCGGGGTCAGCGGTCAGCCCCTTTGCCGAGCACCTGCAACGCTTTGGGAAAGGTGCGCCGGATACTATACGAATACCGCAGCGTGACACCGTAGCTCATGCCCGTACCCGTGCCCTGAAGCTGTGCCTGTTGCACGGGCAATCGGTTAATGCTATAATTCACATCGGTGACGAGGGCGTTTCCCAGCCCCCAAAATTTGCGGATAGAAAACCCCAGGTCGATGGTATTGCTCAACCGGACGTTGTACTCGGCCCCCAGTTCGGCCAGGGTGGTTGGGCGCGGGTCGATGCGGGTTTGACTAACCAGCCGGAGCGTATCCGGCGATTCGCCCCGGCCCCGGTAGCGATACCCAACCAGCGAGAAGCGGCCCGCCGATTGCCCGCCGTTGGGCACTAACCACAACCCACCGCTCAGCCAGAAACCCGACCGCAGCCACGGCCCGCTGGTGGAGAACAAAAGTCGCTTGCCGCGCAGTACAAACGCATCCCGTCCGTTGGTATAACGATATACTAAGGGAGCCACGCCGTTGCGAACCGACACCTGCGTGTGAATGGGCATTCGGGCATAGCCGCCCTCTACCGCCCACCGCTCACGATAGACCCAGCCAATGGCAAGCCCGGCACCCACCCGGGATACCCGATCGCTCTCAATCAGGCCGTTCAGCGAGTTGTCGATCCGGGCGCGGTCGGTGCGCAAAAAACCGTCGAGCGACAGATACCAGCGGTTGCGGATGTTGGGGCCACCGTAGCGCGTGAGCAACCGGCTATACTGCGGGCTGCGGCCCGTTACCCGGTAGTAATCAGCAATGGGCTGACCCTGAACGGACAGAGAAGCA
>JAYVAP010000005.1:0-6117 GCA_043750915.1 Spirosoma sp.
GGGCTGGATATCGAGACCCGAGAACAACGAAGCACTATCCTCCCAGACCACCGAATACCGCAGGCGGTCGAGGGCTACATGATGAAACTCAGACTGCATATCAGGTTAGTTTTTCGTATCGTATTTTAGAGTGGTGACGGGCATCGACGGGCAGTTTTTTTCTCCATTTAAATCCATCGACAAGGCCGCCCGGGAAGTTTTGGTCCAGGGCAGCGCGCAGGTCGGCTTCAGCGGCCCGGCCTTCTGTGTACACCGTAAAACCCGTGGCGGTGGCGCGGGCTGCCACCCGAACAACTCCGTTCACCTGCTGCAACACGTGCTCTATTTGGTAGTGCTGAACGCCCCGGTGAATTTGTTCATTACCTTGCCGACCGGTTAGGAAAAGCTGTCCCAGCGGGTCTATATAGCCATAGTCGCCGGTTGCCAGCCAGCCATTTCCGGTCTGGGCCACGTGCGCTCCGCGCACGCGGATTTCGCCGGTTGCACAAATGATGCCATTGGGGAGGGTCAGCGTTCCCATGGGGCAAATGTCGACCCGGAGCGATGGCAGAATGGTCCCCACGGCGTAGCCAAAGCGGGCATCTTCCGGTTCGTCGCCAACGGCACGAATGGCAATCGGCTCAGCCTCCGACGACCCGTAGATGATGTAGATGGTTGCCTGCACAAAAACATTTTTCAACGCCTGCACCAACCACTCCGGCACCGGCGAGCCGCCAATGCCCACCGCCCGCACGTCGGCAAACGCACCCGGATGCAGCGCGAGGTAGGGCAGCAGTTTTTGAAAATAATACACATTCCCCGTCAGGGTTTGAACCTCCTCGTGGAGTAGCTGCTGAATTAGGCGGTCGGGCTGCATCCGGGCCAGGCTGAAACCCGGCAAATCGGGCAGGATACTCACCGTGCCCGTTGCCAGGTTGTGCAGCAGAACATTGGGAAACAGGGGGAAATCGCGCTGCCCCGGCCAGGGCGGAAACGCATCACGGAGGGCCTCGTGCTGCGCCCGCAATACGGCATGGCTGCGCCGGATGGATTTGGCCCGGCCCGTGGAGCCTGAACTGTGCGATACCAGCGCGGGCTGGTTGGGGTCGACCAATGCCGGGCGCAACCACGGAAGTGGCAGTGCCTGAATCGTATTGGTAGCCACCACCGAAACCCCCAACTGCCGGGCAAGCCAGGCCAGCAGACCTGATGGCTCCCGCCGGGTGATAACTAACCTTACCCCGCCCTGCCTGACCAGTGCCAGCAGGCTGCGCGGATTAGCAGCTGTTGGCGGCAACACCGGAATGGCACCCTGGGCCATAACCGCCAGCAGTGTGCAAATCAGGTCGAACGTAACGGGCATCGCCAGCATCACGGGCTGGCCCGACCGCAGGCCCCGCTGCGACAACCGAAACCCGATCTCCGCAATCCGGTCCAGAACAGCCCGTCCCGAGTAAGCACGACCTGCACCGTCCGGCGCCGGCCAGACAATGCAGGTATGGGTCAGACCTTTGAGCAGCTGCCGGTGGATGCATTCATAAAAATTGGTTGTCATGGGGCCAGTTTGGGGAAAGTAGCTATTTCCGGGCTGCGTCTGGGCACTTATCCAGAAAGCACCTGAAAACCTTTCTCCTACCCATCCGTTCGTGTCTGCTGACAACCCCTGCCGCCCCGCCGGAGGAGAATCAGGGCGTGCTGACCAAACTAATGCAGGGCGGCAGGGGCTAAAAAAGGGCTTCATCCATGGCCTTACGGCCGGAAAGGGTGCCCATACGGGAAAGTTTGCGATATTTGCCCGACCTGCCCGGAACGTACCCATCCGGGCAGTTGTTGAATTTATAGCGTAACGGTTCTCATTAACCACACGCCCAACCGACCATGACCAAGGACGAGGCAATTTTAGACAGCATTACCAATTCTGAGTACAAGTACGGATTTGAGACCCTTATTGAGGCCGACGAAGCACCCATGGGTCTCGATGAGAACACGATTCGGTTTATTTCTGCCAAGAAAAATGAACCCGACTGGTTGCTCGAAGACCGGCTGAAAGCTTTTCGGATGTGGCAGAAAATGAGCGAACCCCACTGGCCGAACGTGAAGTACCCCAAAATCGACTACCAGTCCATTATCTATTACTCGGCCCCGAAGCAAAAGAAAACCGTTGGCTCGCTCGACGAAATAGACCCCGAACTGCTCGACACCTTCCAGCGGCTCGGCATCTCGCTGAACGAACAAAAACGTTTGCTGAACGTAGTAGAAGCGGAAGACGGGACCGCCACGCCCGTCCGGCCCCGCGTGGCGGTCGATGCCGTGATGGATTCGGTATCCGTGGCCACCACGTTTAAGAAAGACCTGGCCGAGCGGGGCATCATTTTCTGCTCCATGTCGGAAGCCGTTCAGGAGCATCCCGATCTGGTGCGTAAATACCTCGGCTCGGTTATTCCGGCCAAGGACAACTATTTTGCGGCCCTCAACGCGGCCGTTTTCACCGATGGTTCGTTCTGCTACATCCCCAAGGGCGTTCGCTGCCCCATGGAGCTTTCGACTTATTTCCGCATCAATGCCGCCGGAACGGGCCAGTTCGAGCGGACGCTGATTGTGGCCGACGAGGGGTCTTATGTAAGTTACTTAGAGGGTTGCACCGCACCCATGCGCGACGAAAATCAGCTTCATGCGGCCTGCGTGGAACTGATTGCCATGGCCAATGCCGAAATCAAGTACTCGACGGTGCAGAACTGGTATCCGGGCGATAAGGACGGCAAAGGCGGCATCTACAACTTTGTTACCAAGCGGGGCATCTGCGAAGGAGCCAATGCCAAAATATCGTGGACACAGGTAGAAACCGGCTCGGCCATTACCTGGAAATACCCGTCGGTGATTCTGAAGGGCGATAACTCCACCGGTGAGTTCTATTCGGTAGCCGTTACCAACAACATGCAGCAGGCCGACACGGGCACCAAAATGGTTCATATTGGCAAAAACACCAAGAGCCGGATTGTGTCCAAGGGAATCTCAGCGGGCAAAAGCCAGAACTCATACCGGGGTTTGGTGAAGGTGCTTAAACGCGCCGAAAACGCCCGCAACCACTCGCAGTGCGACTCGCTCCTGCTGGGCGACAAGTGCGGGGCGCACACGTTTCCTTACTTAGAAGTCGACAACGCCACGGCCACCGTGGAGCACGAGGCCACGACCTCAAAAATTGGCGAAGATCAGCTGTTCTATTGCAATCAGCGGGGTATTCCCACCGAGCAGGCCGTAGCCCTTATCATCAACGGCTACGCCAAAGAAGTGCTGAATCAGTTGCCGATGGAGTTTGCCGTTGAAGCGCAGAAACTGCTGGCTATCAGCTTAGAGGGCTCGGTCGGATAAGTAGTAATAGATTTTTGCCCTATTGGAGCCTCTACAGGAATGTAGGGGCTTTTCATTTATTAATACTGGGACGTTATTAATTAGGTATACCACCGCACAGGCGGCCCTGCGCACAGGCGGCCCTGTCTTGTTTTAAAGGCTACTCTACCCCTAACCCCCCACTAAGTTCAAATAATATTGTCCCAGTACTTAGTTCCTCGACATCCTCAATAGAATTTTGTACCCTTCAATCCAGCCCACGCCAACCAGCGCGGCCAGCGCACACCACCCAAACGCGGCAACTGACACGGATGTGAAACCGAACAGTTGCTGCGCACCCGGCACAAAAAGCGTGGTCAGCAGCAGCCCAAACGTAAGCCCCAGCATGAGCCAGAGTATCGGATTGGGCACTCGAATCGTTTCAAAGACTGACTGTGTGAATGACCTGTTCACCAGCGTCAGCCCGATATTGTTCAGTACCAGTGTTGTAAAGGCGAGCGTTCGGACCACCGCAATAGGCTCGCCCTGTTGCATGGCCACGTAATACACCCCCAGCACGGCCCCCGCAATACCCAGCCCCTGCGCAATGCTCCGGCCCAGTTCCGGCCCGGCCAGAAACGTATCGGTCAGTTTACGCGGTGGTTGCTGCATCTGCCCCGCTTCGGCAGGTTCGTTCTCAAAGGCAATCGAGCAGGTGGGGCCCATCACCAGCTCCAGAAAAATGATGTGAACCGGGTTGAACAGATTCTCCCATTTCCAGTTTGCCAGCAGCGGCACGGCCACCGTCAGGATAATTGGGATGTGGATGGAAACGATATAGGCAACGGCTTTTTTGAGGTTCTGGTAAATGCGCCGGCCCTGGGCAATGGCATCGACCATGCTGATCAGGTCGTCGTTGACCAACACCAATGACGCAGCCTGTTTGGCCACTTCCGTCCCGCGTTTCCCCATGGCCACGCCTATGTGAGCGGCTTTCAGCGCCGGGCCATCGTTCACCCCGTCGCCCGTCATGGCAACCACCTCGCCGTTTTGTTTGAGCGCGTTTACCACCCGTAATTTGGCTTCGGGAAACATCCGGGCAAATACGGTCGTTTTTGCGGCCTGCTGCCGGAGCATCAATTCATCCATGTCCATCACCTGCTGGCCCGTCACGAAGGTGTTGGCCCCCGGCAATCCCACTTGCCGGGCAATAGCCTGGGCTGTTTCCGGGTAGTCGCCGGTAATCATTTTCACCCGGATACCCGCGTCGGCAAATGCCTGCATCACCGCTTTGGCGTTGGGTTTGGGCGGATTTTCGAGGGCAATAAGGCCCAGAAAAGACCACGTAAACTGGTCCTGGTCAGCGGGAAAGCCAGCCGACGGACTTTTTCCCCGCGCCACGCCCAGTACCCGATACCCTTCCTCCGACAGCTTTTTAGTGACCTTACGAACCTGGTCAGCAACGGCTGGCTCCGGGCGGCAAACCGCCAGAATGTGCTCCACCGCGCCTTTCCCGGCTATTATATTGCCGCCCGCTGGCGGCTGGCGGACGTGGGTCATCATGGGCGGTGTTCCGGCCAGTGGGTACTCATGCACCATGGGGTACGCATTGGTGGCTTCGGCCGGCTGAGTGGCACCGAAAGCCAGGACGATGGCTTTCTCCATGGGGTCGAAAGGGGCGGTTTCGCTGGCCCAGCGGGCGTAGGCCAGCACCGACGCAGCCGTGTCGGAGAACTTCCCCGGCAGCGAAACGAGCGCGTTGGTGGCACCATCATAGAGTTGTTTAACAATCATGCCATCCTGGGTGATGGTGCCGGTTTTGTCGGTGCAGATCACCGTTGCCGAGCCCAGGCTCTCAACCGTTTGGGGCTGTTTGGTAAGCACACCCATCCGGCTCAGGCGGGCCGCTCCCAGGGCCATGAAACTGCTGAAGGCCACCGGAATTTCTTCGGGCAGGATGGACATGGCGAGTGTCAGCCCAAAAAGCAAGGCGGTGATCCAATCGCCGGAGTGGGCGTAGTTGACACCACACACCAGCACGAACGCAACGGCACCAATCCACGCCATACGGATCACAAATTGGTTGATCTGCCGTTGCAGGGGCGTTTTTTCGGTCTGTATCGTGTCGATGCTCCGTCCGATTCGTCCAATTTCAGTTTGGCCACCAATGGCCGTCACGGTAAACCACGCGCTGCCCGATGCCGTGTTGGTTCCCGCAAAAACCAGATCATCAAGCCTTTTGGCGACCGGTACCGACTCGCCAGTTAGAATGGATTCATCGACCGAAAAGTCGTTGGTGTGCCCAATTTTACCATCAGCGGGAACGCGTCCGCCCTCTTCTACCAGCACGGCATCGCCAATGACGATGTCTTCGACGGATATGGTGATCAGGATACTATTTCGCCCAACCCGGGCTTTTGGCTGGGTCAGTTCGCGCAGGGTATTCAGTGCCCCCTCGCTGCGAATGGTCTGATAGACCGAAATCCCCGACACCAGCAGTAAGGCTATAATGAGGGTGATGGCTTCCTGAATCCGGCCCAGTCCAAAATAAATGGCACAGGCCGCTACCAGCAGCAGAAACATCGGCTCCAAAACAACTTCCTTCAGGGTCTTCCACAGACGAAAACTGGTATCGACCGCGAGCACATTTCGACCGGATGATGCCCGCGACCGGGCAACGCCCTCGTCCGTTAATCCTGGAACTGGAAGTTTAGTTGTCTGCATAAATGCCACAAAGTAAACGACTTAAAATGAGCCGCCAGATGATATAAATCATACCCTTAACTGATTCTTATCAGGTGTAAGCCAGTG
>JAYVAP010000006.1:0-2509 GCA_043750915.1 Spirosoma sp.
GTTTGCAGGTTGCTTTCCCACGACAGGCCGGGGTTGGCCAAACGGGCCGCCGAACCGCCGAGCCGACCAAGGTAGTTATTGTCGCCACCACCCAGCCCAAACGTGCCGCGCCACTGCGCGTTAGGAATCTCCTGATTGCCCGTTACGCCCACGCTGGCGCGGAGTTTCAACTCGCTGATCCAGTCCACATTTTTTAGAAACGCTTCTTCCGACAGCCGGTAGCCTACCGAACCCGACGGGAAGAAACCGTACTGACGGTCGGGACCAAACCGCGAAGAGCCATCGACGCGCGCGTTGGCGGTGAGCAGAAACTTATCGCGGAAGGTGTAGTTTACCCGCCCGAAATAAGACAGAATACCCCATCCCTGCACATCGTTGAAAGGGTTGGTATTGAAGAGCGAACCGCCGTTGAGGGTGCTTACTAACGGCGTGGTGAAGTTGCCCGCCCGCGCCGTCAGGTAGCTGCTGTTGTTGTCCTGTATGCTCATGCCCACCAGCGCGTTGAGGGTATGAGCCTGGCCCAAAGCCGCCGTGTAGCTGAGGTAATTTTCGTTCAGAAACGAGCGGGCCGTGTTGTTGCTGTAAATAGCCGCCCCCCCCGGCCGCCCCACGTTAGGATCGGGCGGGAAGAAAAAGTCTTCGTTAAATGACGAGAAATCTCCGCCTACGTTGCTGCGGAATTTCAGCCCCTTGATAATTTCCCACTCGGCATAAAAGCTGCCGATGAAACGCAGGTCGCGCCCCAGCAAGCGCGACGCTAAGGCCAGCTGCACGGGATTGTTGCCCCCCGCCAGCGTGTCGCGCCCAAAGGAGCCATCGGCGTTATAGACCGGAAAAGCCGGGCTGGCCACCAAGGCCGACGCAATGATGTTGGGTCCGAAAGCAACGTTGCCATTGTCCTGCACGTTGGCTATCCCGCTGTTGCGCTGCCGGGTGGTTTTGGACGATGCGCCCGTGAGCGACACGCCTATTTTTACTTTCTGGCTTATTTTATGGTCGATGTTCGCCCGGAAGTTGCCCCGGTTGAAACCCGAGTTGATAATAACGCCCTGCTGGTTGAAGTAACCCACCGAAATCAGGAACTGCGTCTTTTCGTCGCCACCCGTTGCCGACAGGTTTACGCTGTTGATGGGCGCGGTGCGGAAAATTTCGCGCTGCCAGTCGGTGTTTACTGTTGGATTGCTCACAAATTGCGGAGTACGTCCGGCGTAGTTGCTGCCTTCGTTTGCGAGCGCGACAAACTGCTGCGGGTTCAACAGCGTGTAAAAGTTATTGAAATTTTGCAGGCCCGTAAATGAGTTGAGACTAATGCGGGTTTTGCCCGATTTGCCGCGTTTGGTTGTTACCAGCACTACCCCGTTGGCGGCCCGTGCGCCGTAAATGGCCGTTGCCGACGCATCTTTCAAAATTTCCATGCTCTCAATATCGGCGGGGTTGATGCTGGCTAAGCCGTTGGCTAAGTCGTTGCCGCCCGCATCCGAGCCGTTGAGGGTGTTGTTGAGCGGAATGCCATCCACCACATAAAGCGGGTCGTTGCCACCATAAATAGAGCCTGTGCCACGCACCCGAATCTGCACCGAGCCACCGGGTGCGCCACTATTGTTGACCACCTGAACGCCGGCTGCACGTCCTTGCAGGGCCTGGTCGAGACTGATAACGGGCATCTTTTCGATTTCCCGCGCCGACACCGTCGAGATCGCCCCGGTGAGGTCCCGGCGTTGTTGGGTGCCGTAGCCTACAGCCACAAACTCTTTCAGTTGATAGGCATCGGCCATCAGCACAACGTCCACGACCGTGCGGTTACCCACCGACACATCGGCCGATTTATAGCCAATGAACGAAAATGTCAGCACGGCACTGCCTTCGGGCAGGTTGAGCGCGTAGTTTCCCTGCACATCAGTAACGGTGCCGGTTGTGGTACCTTTTAGCAAAATACTTACGCCGGGCAAGCCACGATTGTCGTCGCTGGAGCTGACTTTTCCTTTGATCTGGCGCGTCTGAGCCAATAGACCGCCCCCTGCACACAGCCACGGCAGCAACCAGCATAAAAAATAAAGTCGAAATTTACTCATAATCGAAAAAGCCTGAATTAGTAGTGAAGAGTGGGAAGAGTTGACCGCAGTAATTCTTCGTTCTGTGCAAATATATAGCACTCATGTTCAATAAACAAAGGTGTTCGTCGGTGAAAAGTCTATTTTTTGCCCGTCATAATATGCTGGTGCGGGTCTGTTGAATCAGGGGTTATATTTGTGCCGGTAAATCATTCGGCCTCATGTGTAAACTAAAAATTTTAGTCACATAACCTGGTAAAATGCTGATAAATAAATCATTATAGTGCAATCTCCCGATGTGATACCCTGTTCATAATCAAACATGTGCCAATACCAGTACGCATAATTTTCGGGCAAAACGACCGGCCACCAGACACGTATTTAGAAACCCCAAACGTTGTAGAACAGGCTACGCCGTCTGTACAGCCCGTTATACCAGTAAATTTTGCCGGAACAGG
>JAYVAP010000007.1:0-5746 GCA_043750915.1 Spirosoma sp.
TCAAGGCGCGGAATAAGCTTGCCGTTGAATTTAACCTGCTGGGGATTAAGCCACTCATCGGCCATGTTTTTAAACTCCAGCCAATCCACATCCGGCCGACCCGAATAGGTTAGCCGTAGCTTATTGATGCCCTTGAAATCGAATAGAATTCCGTCATTTTTGGGCTGAAACATGCGACCAAAGTCTCTGTTGGTATATACAACAAGATTATCCGGATAACCCATCTGTTTAAAGGCCAGCACTTTGGTTGTGTCGGCCAAATCGACCCGCTCGATTCGTAATGCTCCGGGTTCCAGGGCAGCCGTCTTGCTTTTATCCACAAAAGCAAAATAGGCGATACCCGGTGGCGGGAAAGGGGCGGGATGCGAACAGCCCATCAGGCCAGACACCACCAGGGCGATAATGTAAGAAAGCGTTCTCATTAAAGACTATTGGGATAAATACCTGCGTAATAATTCCCTGCTTTAGCGGCTCCTGTCCACAGCTTTGTTTACAATCCAGCCCAGAGCTGCTCCCAATGCTGTGCCGGCTACATCGGCCAGGGCATCTTTCACATCGCCGGAGCGACCAATGGGCATAACGGCCTGCCATACTTCGATGAGTGAGCCATAAACGGTTCCGGCCACCAGCACCCACCACCACGAGCGGCCCGTCAGTCGCCAGAACAACCCAAATAAAATAAAAATAGCGATGTGAATCCCCTTATCCTTTCCGGGTACGTCGGGAAGAGTAGGGTTGGGAATGGAGCAACCGACAAAGATGATGATGGTCCAGGCAATTGCCATCAGATAGCACAACTGGGGGCGGGAAATTCCGAACAGCATAGAGGTTATAATTTCAGCCGGTTGACGGTTAAAAAGAGAAAAAAGAACATTAAACTACTTAGATATATAACATTGCGGGAGTCGATAAGGCCCCGGCCCAGCGCGCGGTATTGCTCATCGAGGGCAAAATAGGTCAGGTAATAGGCCAGCCCGCCGGGCGGCAGCAAAGCCGCCCCCGCACTCAGGCCTACATATAGCAGAAATCCAACCACTACCCCCACCACAAAGGCCACCACCTGATTGCTGTTGAGCGACGAAGCCCACAGCCCAATGGTCACAAACACGCCCGCCAGCAGCAACAGCCCGCAATAAGACCCGGCCACGCCCGCCGAGTCGATGTTGCCAACGGGTGCGCCCAGCTGATAGAGTGTCCCGTAATAGAGCAGCGTAGGCAGCAGCGTCAGCACCACCAGCAGCCAGCTGGCACCGAATTTACCCAGCACCACCCCCCACCGGCTCACGGGTTTGGTCAGCAGCCACTCGAGTGTGCCGGCCCGCACTTCGTCGGCAATGGCCCGCATCGTTATGGCGGGTACCATCACCAGCATCACGTAGGGCGTGAGACTAAAAAACGGGCCCATATCAGCATAGCCCGTATCGAGCAGGTTCGTGTCGGGTAGCACCCACAGCAGCAGCCCCACCGCCGTCAGAAAAACGCCCATGATGATATAGGCGATGGGCGAGGAAAAAAACTGGTTTATTTCTTTACGAAAAACGGGCAGCATCGGGCAGATTCAGCTATGGCGGGATAGGTGGCGGTTCAGTCGAACGGGTTGGGGTTGTTCCGGCGCATAAAAGCGGCAACAATCAGCGACAGCACCAAGCCACTGATAACGGCTCCAATCACCCCAAAGGCAAAGAGTAGGCCGGGGCTTTGAAACCACTCAACGTATTTGATTTGCTGATCGATCTGGTCGTCGGACAGGCCGCTTTCTTCCCACTGGTCGCGTGTTTTATCGACCATCCGGCTCATAATGGTGGTGTCGATAACGGTGGTATAAAACACAGAAAACAAGCTCGATAACAGGCCCGAGATAGCCGCCGTCAGCGTACCAATGGTCAGGCCCTCGCCGTAGGCCATAAACCCGCCGTTGCGGGTTCGAAAGTCGCGCATGGCCAGCACCAGCCCGCCGATACTAATCAAAAATGAAATAATGCTCAGTTTGTTATTGCCCGCGCTATCGGTAAGATAGAGCACTAAGGAATATATAATCAGGGCGATACCCAGTATAACGCCCCATTTCAGGGCAATGCGGGCGGGCGTAGGTTGTTGGTCCATGGCGGTTTTTTTGGGTTATGGATTGAGGGGACTGTAATCCTGTTTTCGAAAAATAAGCGAAATAATCAGTACCGGCAGCACGGCCAGCGCGGTTTTTTTGGTCAGTTCGTCGGGCAGCAGCACGCTGGGTTGCATGGTACTTACTTTGGCCCACTGCTCGCTGAAGGTTGCCGGCCCAAACTGATCGACAAGCTGTTTTTTACCTTCCAGCAACAGTTTTTTTGAGTTCATAACGTATTCTGCAAACACGCCGGTATCTATCTGCGTCACAAACAGATACACGAGCCAGCCCGTTACCAGCGCGGCCACGGTGTTCAGGACGTAGCCAATGGTAAGACCTTCCCAGAGATGCAGCCGGCCCGCGCCCACGTTTTTCCGGTAGTACCATACCGTGGCAATAATCATGATGATGTGAATGCCGTAGTCCAGCACCCGAATGTTGCCCAAAGCCGGGATGCCGAGGGCATAGAGACCCAGAAAATAGAGGAAGCAGAAAACGCCCGTTGCCAGCCCGGCCAGGAGCGGAAACTTCAGCAGCGGGTGGTTGAAATAAGCCTTGATGTTGTTCATAGAACGGGGTTAAACTGGCCCTGATACACCGTTCCAACCACGCGGCCGGTGAGTGTCTGACCCAGAAACGGTGAATTTTTCGATTTCGATATGGGTCGGTTATACGTCCGGCTGCCCGCCGGGTCGAAGAGCGTCAGCGTAGCCGCCTGCCCCTCGGCAACAAACGCGGGCGGCAACCGCAAAATGTGGCGGGGCCGGTTGGTGAGGGTGGCCACAATTTGCGCCAGCGACAGGCCCCGGTTGTAAGTAATCAGGGTTGAGAAGAGCGTTTCCAGGCCCGTGATGCCAAACTCGGCCTGGTCGAACTCCAGATTTTTGCTCTCCGGGTCCTGGGGCGTATGGTCCGACACGACGGCATCGATGGTGCTATCGGCCAGGCCCGCCCACAGCGCAGCCACATCGGCGGGCGACCGGAAGGGCGGGTTCACTTTCAGGTTCGTATCAAATCCGGCCATCGCCGAGTCATCGAAAACGAGCTGGTGGACCGCTACATCGCAGCTAACGGGCATGTTGCGTGCCCTGGCCTGCCGGATCAGTTCAACAGAGCGGGCGGTAGACAGGGTTGAAAAATGAAGGCATGGCACGACGGGGGTGTTTTGCATTAGGTTGCCCTCCAGCACATAGTCGAGTAGCCGCAGGTCGCGCTCCACCATCATTTCCTCCGCTAAGGCAGGCATTCCTTTCAGGCCCAGCAGCGTACTCTGCACACCTTCGTGCATTTGTCCGAACCGGGTCAGTAATAGTTCTTCGGGGCGGTTCATGAGCAAACCGCCGATGGGTTGCAGGTATTGCAGCGTTTTCAGCAGCAAGTCGGGATTCTGGAGTGGCTGGTGCCCGTCGGAAAAGGCCACGGCCCCGGCCTGGTGCAGGTCGAGCATATCGGTGAAGTCTTCGCCGGCTGCGTGTTTGGTCACGGCCGCAATCACATGTACCCGGGCGGGTTGCCCCTCGCTCATCCGCCCGACGTAGCCGAGGGTAGCTTTATCGTCCAGAACGGGCTGGGTGTTGGGCAGCACTGCAATATCGGTGAAGCCCCCGGCGGCAGCGGCCCGGCAAACGCTGGTGAGGTCTTCTTTGTGTTCAAAGCCGGGGTCCTGGGCCAGCACCCGCATATCGAACCAGCCCGGCGACACATGCAGGTTTGGGACTTCAATTACGCGGGCGTTTTGGCGGGCGGTCAGTTTGGGGCCAATCCGGCTGATGAGGCCGTTTTCGATCAGCAGATCGCACACCTGCCCATCGAAGGGCGAAGCGGCATCGACAACGCGGGCGGAACGAATCAGAATTTGCATGGCCGTCCATTTCTCCCGGTGTGGGGGAAGGAATTGGGTAAAGGGTAGTCATAAAAAAGGCTCCACGGGCGGGTTGCCTGCCGGAGCCTCTCTGTGGTTTGGGCAGAAAACAAATCAGGCACCCACCAATTCCTGGTAGGCATCGGCCGTCAGTAATCCTTCTTTGTCTGCATTGGCGGGTTTCATACGAATAATCCAGCCTTCGCCGTAGGGATCGGAGTTAAGCAGTTCAGGAGTTTTTTCGATGGCCGGGTTCAAGGCCAGCACGGCTCCATCGAGGGGCAAAAACAGGTCCGACACGGTTTTAACGGCTTCTACTGAGCCAAATACGTCGCCTTTCGACATTGACTGGCCCGTGCTGTTCACATCAACGAAAACAATATCGCCCAGTTCATGCTGGGCAAAGTCGGTAATACCAACCACGGCCGTGCCGTCGTCTTCCATCCGAATCCATTCGTGGTCCTGGGTATAACTGAGTGCTGCGGGGAAATTCATTGGGGAGCGATCATGTATAGGTACGCAAAATACGGTAGCCGGGGCCGCATTTGCAAGTATTGACCCCATCGGCAGTTTGGTTTACTCTTCAGAACAGGTATTGCTTAAATCCCGTTCGGAATGACCCCCTTACAGCTGCACCGGCATTCCTGTTCGCACCGACTCATCGCAGGCAAAAGCAATTTCTAAACTGCTGACGGCATCCTGGAGGTGATCGGTCAGGTCGAGATCGGTGTGGATGGCGTTCAGGAAATAGCGTTGCTCGCGGTTGCAGAGTTCCTGATGGTCCGGCTCATCCTGCATATCAATCCAGGTGTCGGGCTGTCTAAACTCATCGTCGGCATTGAGGGCGGCCCAGTGGATGCGCAGGGATTCGGTTTTGGTGTGGGCATCCACATTGTCGGAGTTGCCGGTGGCCCCGGCGTTTTTGGCCACGATGGATACGCAGCCGTTGGGGCCGATAACGTCCTTCACAAAAAAGGCCGTTTCGCTCATCATGGGTCCCCAGCCTGCTTCATACCAGCCTATGGAGCCATCGTCGAACCGAATCTGTAGCTGACCATAGTTGTAATTATCGGCCGGAATCTCGTTTGTCAGCCGGGCACCAATAGCATTGACCTGCACGGGTTTAGCCCGGGTCATCTGGCACATCACATCGATGTAATGCACGCCACAGTCCACTATCGGGCTGAGCGACTTCATCAGGTTTCGGTGAACGGTCCACATGGGCCCGTGACTTTGCTGGTTCAGGTTCATGCGCATCACCAGCGGCTTGCCCATTTCCTGCGCCACCTCCACAAACTTCGTCCACGACGGGTGATGCCGCAAAATATAGCCTACCACCACTTTTTTACCCCATTTTTGGGCGGCTGCCACCACCCGTTTGGCCCCTTCGACGGTGTCGGCCAGGGGTTTTTCGATAAACACGTGGCATCCCTGCTCAAGGGCCTGGAGCGCAAATGATTCGTGGGTGTCGGGGTAGGTGGAAATGCAAACGGCATTGGGCCGGGTTTGGTGCAGGGCCGTTGTGTAGTCGTCGAACAGGGCGTGGCCACCGCCAAGCCGCTCGTTGAGCACGTGCTTGCTGTTACCGGTTGAGACGATCCCGCAAATGGTGAAACCGTCGATTGCCTGATAAGCGAGGGCGTGCGACGCGCCCATGTTGCCGCACCCGACAACCAAAACTCGAACAGGCTTTGCTTCACTGGACATGTCTGGATATTACCACGCTTTCCTTTTTCCAGTCTATCCCGGTCTTGTGGCCGTCGCGCCCCGCGCTAGAAACA
>JAYVAP010000008.1:0-4212 GCA_043750915.1 Spirosoma sp.
AGCCCGAACTCCACGTAAACGGCGCATTGGGTTGCAGCCGAACGGCCTGAACCGACAGCAGATGCCGGGCCACAGTTTGTTGAATAGTTAGTGAGTTCTCCACGATGCCGCAAAAGTAGGGTGGGCAAAAGTAAGAAATCCTGCCTGATTTTGGATACCTGGCGTGTCACTAAGGCGGCTATAAACTAAAAACAGCTGGTTTTGTTTGCCGATAACTGGTTAAAGACCGTTTAATTCATTTATTTAGCGCGGGAATTACCCCACCCTCCGTAACTGTCTTAGCCATGAATGTATCCGATAGCTCGCCTGATTTGCTGCTCGAGCGGGTTTTTCAAACATCGCTCAACGGGTTGCTGGTGTGCCGGGCTATGCGTGATCTTGCCGACAAGGTCATTGACTTTCAGGTGGTTAGCTGCAACGAAAGTGCCGTAGCTATGTCGGGCATCCCGCGCGACAACATGCTTAACTGCTCCATGCTGACCATTGACCCGACCGGGCACCAAAGCGGCATATTTAATGCCTACCGGCAGGTAGTTGAAACCGGCCTGCCCATGCATATAGAGCATTACTGGGCGGGAGCCAACACCTGGATGGAGCAGTCGCTGGCCCGCTTAGGCAACGATGAGGTGCTGGCCGCCTGGACCGACATTACACCCCGGAAACAGGCTGAGCAGGAACGTCGGCAGCAAACCGAGTTGTTGCAGGCTATTCTGGACAATACCGAGAGTGGCATTGCCGTCATGGAATCGGTGCGGGATGCGGGCGGAACCGTGGTCGACTTCCGGTTCACCCACCTGAACCCCGCTGCCGAACGCATTGCGCTGCGGACAAAGGGCGCACTCATTGGGGAACTATACACCGTTGCCTGGCCCGAATCCCAAACCAACGGCGTACTCGACTGGCATCTACAGGTGGCTGCCACGGGCATACCTTTCAAAACAAACGGCATTGGTTTGCCCGTTGGCGCGTACGATGGCTGGTATAACGTGCGTATCCGGCCTTTTGGCGACGGTGTTATTGCCACCTTTATGGATGTTACAGCCCTTAAACGCGCCGAACTGGCCACCCAGCAACAGGCCGAACTGCTGCGGTCGGTGCTCGATAATTCGCTGAATCCCATCATTGCCTTCACGGCCATCCGCGACGAAGAAACCGGGCGGGTTGCCGATTTTCGGTATGCGGCCCAAAATGAAGCCAACCGCCTGAAAATGAACCGGCCCGATGCCGATGTGATTGGTCATACGATGCTTGAACATGTGCCCCACGTTGTGCCAACGGGCCTGTTTGACCGCTACGTGCGGGTACTCGAAACGGGCCGACCTGATCGGTTCGAGCAGGAATATAATTTTGATGACTTAGCAGGCTGGTTCGAGATATTCGCATCCAAATGGGGCGATGGCATCGTGCTGACCTTAGTCGATATCACCAGCAGCAAAAACCACCAGCAACAGGTGGAGCAAATCAACCTCGAGTTGCTCAATGCCAACGACAACCTCCGGCAGTTTGCCTACGTAGCCAGCCATGATTTGCAGGAGCCGCTGCGCAAAATTATGGCCTTCAGCGACATACTACAGGCGCAGTTTTCGCCCCAGCTCGATGCGGTTGGTCAGGATATAATCGGGCGGATGCAGGCGGCAACGGTACGTATGTCCACGCTCATCAAAGATGTATTGGCCTACTCGCGCATCAGCACCCACCGCGAACCCTTTCAGTCCGTATCGCTGGATCAGGTGCTGGTCGATGTGTGCCACCAACAACAGACCGACTTTGCCGAAGCCAATGCGCAAATCGACATGAACGATCCGTTGCCAACGGTGCTGGGCGACCGCACGCAGCTACGCCACCTGTTTGGCAATTTAGTCGCCAACGCCCTTAAATTTCGATCCGATCAGCCGCCCGTTATCCGGGTCAGGTGCCAAACTATAGTGGGTGCCGATGGGCCGCCGGCGCTGAATGCGGCCGACACGTATTATGAAATCAGCCTGACCGACAATGGTATTGGTTTCGACATGAAGTATGCGGACCGGATTTTTCAGGTATTTCAGCGGTTGCACACCCGCCAGCAGTATGGCGGCACGGGCGTTGGACTGGCCATCTGCAGGCGGGTTATCGAAAATCACCGGGGTACCATCAGTGTCACCAGCCAGCCCGGCCTCGGCACCACATTTCGGGTGTATCTGCCGAAGTAAAGTCTAACGAATTTACCGGATTATGCCTGATAATTAACTGAAAACAAGCAAATTACTCCTTGTTCAGCCGGACCTTCACCGTGTCGATCCGGGTGCCGTCCATAGACATGATGGTGAACGTGAAGGGGGCAAACTCAATGACTTCGCCTACCTGCGGAATATCTTCGTTGGTGGCCAGAATCAGCCCGCCGAGCGTGTCGTAGCGGGCCGATGTGCGGTCGCCTTCGGGAATGCTCCAGCCAAACTTCTCGTTCAGGTCGTCGATCTCGTGGCGGCCACTCAGCAGCCAGTTGTGTTCGTCGAGTTGCCGCTCCACCCAGTCTTCGTTGGTGTCATATTCATCCTGAATCTCCCCGAAAATCTGCTCCACCATATCTTCTACGCTGACAATGCCCGCCGTGCCCCCAAACTCATCGACTACCAGGGCCAGGCTTTTTCGTTCCGACAGAAACCGGAGCAGCAAGTCCTGGGCGGGCATGGTTTCGGGAACGGTGATGATGGCCGTCACAATCTCGGCCACCGTGGCCGGTTTCTGAAAAAGGGCCAGGGCATGGCAATAGCCAATAACGTTGTCGATGGTGTCGCGATAGACCACAATTTTCGAGTGGCCACTGTTCTGAAATGCCTGCCGCAGCTCCTCCACACTATCATCTACGGCAACGGCGGCAATTTCGGTGCGGGGAATCAGGCAGTCGCGCACCCGCACATCGCGAAACTCAATGGCTTTGTTAAATATCCGCGTGTCAACTTCTACCATTTCATCGGTATTAGCCTTCTGATTCAGTTGCTGAAGGTAATGGTTCAGATCGGTCAGTCCAAAAACGGGTCTGATTTCCGGGTTGCGTTTGCCCATCCCATACCGGATAATGAACCGGGCCGTGCCCACCAGCACCCGCACCACCGGCGCAATGGCCTGATAAATGACCCACAGCGGAATGGCCAGCCATTCCAGAAACCGGTCGGGATGAATCAGGGCCAGACTTTTGGGGAGGTAATCGGCGAGGGGCAGGAAAACAATGGTCAGGGCAATCGTTTCCAGCACAACCACCAGAAAGGGATTGTCGTAGGCATCGGGCAACAAAGACACCAGTAACGGATTCAGTGCCGTTACGCTCAGCACCACATAGAGCACCAGAAAAAAGGTGTTCCCCGTTAGGGTGGTGCCCACGAAGAGAATGGGATTTTTGAGAAAGCCCGATACGAGTTTTTCGCCCAGTGGTCCCTGCTTGCTGTGTAGCTCGAAGTACAGCCGGTTTACCGACACATAGGCCATCTCGACGGCCGAAAAGAAACCCGCCAGCACGAGGGCCAGCAGGGCACCTAAAATAAGAACAGAGGCATCCAAAGGCAATGGGTTGGGAAAATGTGTGACACAAAGCTAAAGGACTTATTGGTCTGCTGCGTCTTATGCGTATTATTTTTCTGTTGTCATCCGCTCCTTCTGCCCTCTACAGATAATAAATTTTACCTCATTTTTGAGTCAAAAAAGTTTATTAGCTACTACCCAGGTGTCCTGATTGTGCATTGATGCGCCGGTTCGGTAGCCGTACCAGGGGTTTATCTTTTTGGGCTGTTTAACCCAAAAAACTATTGACATCAGCAGCAGAAAAAACGGCAATAGCAGGGGAGTTAACAGCCATTTCAGGTCGTAACCGTTTATCATGGCTTCGCTTTTTTCTTGCCCGATGTGGCCTGCTTCTGCCGGTCGGTTATCATTTGCCTGATTGTGGGCGAAACGGCTTTTTCGCGTTCGAGCCGCTTGCTGCGCATGAACTGAAAAGCCAGCAAAAACGCCAGACACAGCATCAGCAGCCAGTAGCTTTCGGCAAAGGTTGTCCGTTGCAGTTCGGCAATCCAGATGGTCAGAAAACCAGCCGCAGCCGCCAGCACCAAAATCTCGGATAGTTTCATGGGGTGGGCATCAAAATCAGGCGGGCTTGTCCCGCATTTTGGCAAACTCCCGGTAACGCCGGACGGTGGCAATCAGGAAACCCAGGACCATCACGAGCGTGCCAATCCAGAG
>JAYVAP010000009.1:0-6206 GCA_043750915.1 Spirosoma sp.
AGTCGAAGGGTGCCGTCGGCAGGACCGGATTGTGCAGCGACAGCTCTATGAGCGGTTTGCGGGGAAGCTCTTTGTCGTTTGCAAACGTTATATTAAGGACCCCGACGAAGCCGAAGATGTGCTACAGGATGCCTTTGTGAAGATTTACCGGCACATTGACACGTTTCGGTTCGAGTGCCCGCTGGAGGCCTGGATCAAGCGAATTGCGATCAACACGGCCCTGAAGTATCTCCGCAAGGAAAAACCATGGGAATATGCTGCCGATGTGCAGGAACTGGCACCCGTGCTACCGCAGGCCGATGTGAGTTTACCAATGCTGAATTACCAGTACCTGCTCGGAATCATTCAGGAACTGCCGCCGGGATGCCGGGCCGTTTTTAACCTGTATGCCATTGAAGGCTACAACCATTCCGAAATCGGCGAGCTGCTCGGCATTGCGGAGGGAACATCGAAATCACAGTATTTCCGGGCACGGAATCTGTTACAGCAAAAACTACAACGTGAACAACAATACGGATTACCACCTGTGAAATGAATGAATCTGACCACAACATACCGGACGATTTTTGGCGCAAGGCTTTTGAAGAAGCCGCCGAAACGCCCCCGCCCCGCGTGTGGGACGCCGTTGAGCGTCGGCTAAACGAAGCAGACAGTCTACCCATTCTGCCCCTTTGGGGAACGGGTCTGGCAGCATCACGCCCAATCGTATGGCGTAGTGCCATAGCAGTGGCGGCTGCGGTGGCCCTGTTACTGGTGGGCTGGTGGATTTGGCGACCGGCAACACCGCAGCAGGTGCTTGCCCGTAGGCAACCAGTGCTCCCCAGCGGGAACATAGTCCCCGGTTCGCCTGTACATCCTGAAAAATTGATTACGTCGACAGCCAAAGCGTCACGCCCAACAAGCCCGTTGTCCCCTGAAATACTGCCCGCTGAAAACCAGCCCCAGGCAACCATTGTGCCGAACCAAAAATCGGTTTCAGTTCCGCGTGTGCGTCAGGCTCCGGCCTATCCGCAACTGGCAAAACTACCCGTCGAAGCACCGGCCCAAACGGCACCGGTTGTGGTTGCGGCAGCCCAGAAACCAGCTAACAAGCAACGAATTACCCGTTTGCAGCCGACGCTGGAAGTTCGGCCTGCGGCAGTCTCTGACACGCCTGACACGCATTTGTCGAACGAGCGGGTGGGCGTGGCCACCAGCGGGTCTGCGACAGCCAATACCGTATTGCCCACACAGGAAAATGCCCCCGCACCAACAGTCTCCGTATTGTCGGCAGTTGTGGGGCCAACCCTGTCTTTCGAGCCAGTTTTGGGGATAACGGCACTGAACCTGCGCAAACCGGGGGCCATTCAGCGTATTGTGTGGTTCCAGCCTGCCGACCTTCTGCCGGATGCCGCTGTGGCCATGGCTGGGTCGAAACGCCCAACGCGTGAGGTGTGGGCCTGGGCAAGTCTGATGCCCGGCATGTTCAACCCATCGGTAGCCCTTCAACCGGCCCAATCGTCGTTTGCGCAGGCCAACAAATTGAGTAATACCAACCAGCCGTCGATTAATAGCCGGGCGAGTTTTTCGGTGGCCTATCAAACGGGGGCGGGCATTCAGCTAACAGAACACTGGTCCATAGAGTCGGGAGTCGGGTATCTGGCTGCTCGTTCGGTTGTTGATAGCCCGGTTCAAGCGTCGGGACCAGGTTTTATATCGGCCATTCGGGCCGGGCAGACCACCAATTTGTATGCTGATGCGCTGCGCAACAATTCACAAAATGCAATAACGAGTGCCGATATAACCCCATTCAGATTCTCTGGTAATACCAACAGCAACTATCCGGCGCAATCCAACTATAACCCGCAGGAGCGGCAGTTAGTCACAAATGACTACCAGTATGTGCAGGTGCCTCTTCAGATAGGCTACCAGCTTCGACCCCGCAAACGACTCAGTATGGCGTTGTTAGGCGGGTTTCTATCCAACATTTTCATACGGAATACGGTTGGCAACGACTTGGTCATAACCACAAAGGATCGCGTTTACCGGCCCGTCTCCTGGTTGGCTACCGTGGGGGCACGGCTCCGGTATCGGCCGTCGAAACAATGGTCAGCATCGCTGGCGGGTATGTATCAGCCTTCATTAGGATTGAGTACATTGCCCGAATCGACGGTGCAAACCCGCCCAACGCAAACCGGTATGAGCTTTGGCATCAACTACCATTTTTGACCCCTTTCGAAATCATGAAACTTCTTCTCTTCTCCGGATTGCTGCTGCTAACACTGGATCAATGCACCACTAAAACACCCCTGGCCGCTCCCGAAGCTACCGACCCGCTCACCATCCGTACCGGTTCGTCGTTTGGCATGTGTGTTGGCTACTGCCAGCGCGATTACACCCTCAACGGAACCACCCTCACCTTGACGCAAACCGGCACCCGAAGCCGCGATAAGACACCCACAAAAACGTGCCAGACAACCATTAGCCCGGCCGAATGGGTTGCGCTGAAAGCAGCTGCTAACTTCGATACGTTCAGCACCAAACCCGCCACGCTGGGTTGCCCCGACTGTGCCGATGGCGGTGCTGAGTATATTGAACTGCAAACCGGAGACCGGAAACACCGCGTAACGATAGAATTTGGCAAGACTATTCCCGGCTTTGAGCCGCTGGTCAATGCGCTTCGGAGAGAGCGGGAAGCATTCCCTGATTGTCAGTAACAAAAACAAAGCAAGATTATGAAAACGAACCCATTTTTAATGCTGACCACGGTTGTTTCCGGCTGTCTGCTCATGGTTACCAGTTGCCGCACAACTGTAATTGCTCCGTCGGATCCTGATTTTGTAACGCCGACGGGCCAACCGCGTGTGTCGGCCCCGTTTGCCGAACAAACTACCCGCTTCGCCTTCGATCTGGCTAAGCGCGTGACGGAGAAAGAAGGACCCGAAAGTAACGTGTTTGTCTCGCCACTGAGTCTGCACATTGCGCTGGGCATGATCCTGAACGGCGCTAAAGATAAAACGGCGCAGGAAATCCAGAAAGTCCTGAATTTCAACGCCCAAACAATGGCCGAAGCCAACCAGACTTACCAGAATCTGATGGAAAACCTGCCCGTAACCAACCCAAAGCTGACGCTTCAACTGGCTAACTCGCTGTGGTATCGCAACACGTTTGAGGTGGCGCAATCTTTTCAGGACGTGCTGAAGCAAACCTTCAGGGCTGAGGTGTCGGCACAGAATTTCAGCGACCCGGCTACCGTTGGTCTTATCAACAGCTGGGCCAGCCGGAAAACCAACGGCAAAATCCCCAAGGTGATCGAAACCATTCAGCCCGACAATCAACTGTTTTTGCTAAACGCGCTGTATTTTAAGGCCGACTGGCAAAAGCCGTTTACGGTCAGTGCCACCGTCGATGCGCCGTTTACGCTGGCTTCGGGTGCCCAAAAAACCGTGCGTATGATGCGGCTCGATACCGACCTGCGCCGGGCTTTCCGAACGAGTTACGTGGCTTTTGAACTGCCCTATCATTCCAGCCCGACTGTGGGTCCAGACCTGGCCATGACCGTGATTCTGCCCGCGCTGAACAACACCGCCGATAATGTGCTGTTTAGCATGACCAGTGCTGACTGGATGCAACTACAAAAAGACATGGTACCGGGTAGTATAGACATTGGTTTGCCCAAGTTTACGCTCAGCTACGAGATTAACCTCAACAGCATTCTGAGCCAGATGGGTATGCCAACGGCATTTACGGACCGGGCCAACTTTAGCAATATGAACCCCAAAGGGGATCTTACGCTCAGTTTTGTGAAACAGAACACGTTTATAGCCGTCGATGAAAAAGGCACCGAAGCGGCCGCCGTCACCATTGGCGGCATCTCGACTACTTCGGTGAAAATGCCAACCCTCTGCGACCGGCCATTTGTGATCGTTATTCACGAAAAAACGTCGGGTACGGTGCTGTTTGTCGGTAAGATTGCCGATCCCACCAAAACCAACGCCTGAAAACAGAGACATTGCTGCTCCGTATATAAAGAAACATAATTATTTTTTTTCGGTTACTTTTTGTGTAAGATCAACATTGCCCGGCCGTAATCAGGACAGCCGGGCAATTTTTTTTCATGTCGTTACAACCCTTTCTGTTGAAGCGTACTCATAGCTTTAAAATCAAATTTTTACGACTATGAAACCTTATATATACTTCTTGTTTTTGCTTCCGCTACTGGGTTTAGCGGGCTGCACGGACAACTGCCGACAGGTTCGGACTTACCAGATTTACAAACCCAACGATATTACGTTAGACGAGTTGCGCCGGTCCGTAAGGTCCGATGCGCCCCGCACGCTCGAAGAACCCGGCAAACTGTACGTGAAAGGGCAATACCTGTTTATCAACGAACTCAAAAAGGGTATTCATGTATTCGATAACACCAACCCGGCAGCACCCCGCGCCATTGCCTTTCTGAGTATTCCCGGAAACGTCGATCTGGCCGTTCGCGACAATATTCTATATGCTGACAGCTACCTGGACCTGGTGGCTTTAGACATCAGCAATCCAACCGCCATTCGCGAGGTAAGCCGCGTAGAAACTGGTTTCAAAGGCGGGCAAATTGGCCGCACAAACTGGTATTATAACGAGCAGGCAGGCAAGATTAACGACACCAAAGAGGAAATTGCGACGGAAACGGTTCAAACCGATTGCGAAGGCAGTTTCAACTTTCTACCCTATGCCTCCACCCTCTTTCCTATTTACTGGTTTGGGAGGTCCTACTATTCAAATCAGTTCTCAGCGGGCGACGCAAGCAAGGCCGGACCCACTGCCCCCACAACGGGTGTTGGTGGCTCCATGGCCCGCTTCGCCATCATGGACAATCAGCTGTATGTGGTCAATACATCGACGTTGCAACTGTTTGACATCAGCAACCCGGCCCAGCCCGTGAAA
Source organism: Spirosoma sp. (assembly GCA_043750915.1). Classification (GTDB taxonomy): domain Bacteria; phylum Bacteroidota; class Bacteroidia; order Cytophagales; family Spirosomataceae; genus Spirosoma. Next base: position 4,915 of record JAYVAP010000009.1, read on the forward strand.
GGGAAAACCGCTGGCCTGAGCTGGAATGTGGAAACTATTTTTCCGTACCGAAATAACCTGTTCATCGGCACCACAACGGGCCTGTACATTTTCGATGTCAGCAAGCCCGCCGAACCCAAACAACTTGCATCGTTTCCGCATGCCCGAGCCTGTGATCCTGTTGTTGTCCACGACAACTACGCCTATGTTACCCTGCGCGGTGCCAGCACCTGTGGCGCACCCACAACGCAGGATGTGCTCGACGTAATCGATATCAGCAATCCATCCAGCCCTAAATTGGTTAAAACCTACCCCATTGCAACACCCTACGGGCTGGGAGTCGATTTTCCGACGCTGTTTGTTTGCCAGGGCAGCAAGGGATTAAGCGTGCTCGATATTACTGACCCACTAAATCCACAACCCCGCCAGTCCTTCACTGATGTTCACGCTTTCGATGTGATTCCGCTGTCGAAGGTATTGCTGATGGTAGGTAAAGACGGCCTGTATCAGTATGATTATTCCAATCCGCAGCGCCTTCGTTTGATTAGCAAAATTACGGCCAAACAACCTAACTGACCGATCATGAAACGATTATTTATGCTCTTGAACTTAATGTCGATCCTGGTATCAGCCAGTGCTCAGACTGACCCGCCCAAACGCGATAGCCGCTGGCAAACCACCGTAGAAATGGGCATTCTGGCGGGTCGGGTGCGGCCCGATGTGCCGGTGACATACTATGGGGGCGGCTGGTTTCCTACTCCCAGACCGAGCGAGTTGCCACAACGACCTACCGGCAACCGGATTGGCATGACAATCAGCCTGTTCAGCGGATACGTGATTAACAAGCACCTGACAACGGGCGTATCTACGGGAGTCGATTACTACAACAACTCCGTTTATATTCCCATTGCAGCGGCTCTGCGGGGCGACTTGCTGGGGGGCAACCGACGCGTTATGCCTTTCTACGCACTCGACGGGGGGTACTCTCTACGGGGACCAAATCCGCACGGCAAGCAATCGAAGGGCGGGTGGCTATGGAGTCCTGGTATTGGCTTGCGAATTAACAAGGGCAACGGAACCGGTTTCCTTATCAGCGCGGGTTATCGGCATCAGCAAGCCCGGCAGGTTGCCGAAGTAGACGGTGAGCAGGTTCTATCGCAAATTGAGTACCGACGATATAACCGGCTGTATTTTAGAATGGGATTCAGTTTTTAATTGAAAACTCAGTAAAAGTGTGATTAGGTAAAAATTAAGCTAATTTAGGGGTTTTATGCAGACTAAAGACATGTATCAAGCTGGCCTGTTAGAGCAAC
>JAYVAP010000010.1:0-2715 GCA_043750915.1 Spirosoma sp.
TTCATATTTGATAAAAAACGCAATCCGGGGATTTACCAGGGCCACAAACTGCCGGGCGTTGGCGGGCGTGTCGTTGGGCAGATAAACAATATAGTCGGCACCGGCGTAGTGTTTACGAACTTCATAGCCCGACGGTGAAAAGAATGTGAGTAAAATTTTGTGGGTGGGATACTGCGCCCGGTAGGCATCCATAACGGGCCGTCCCTGCTCAAATTCGCCCAGCGAAGCTGCGTGGAACCAGGCAATGGGGGCGGTGTTGCCGGTTAGTTTTTGGGTTAACCGGTCGGCCCAGTCCCGCCGTCCGGTTAACCACTGCCGGGCTTTGGGATTGACCGGGGCCACTGCCCGCAGCAGCATTTCGTAGGCAAACAGGCCGGTGTTATAGAGTTGAGAAAACAAGCGGAAGGTCGGGTGGTTAATGGATGAATAGTGATCAAGTCTTTAAGGAACGCTCATGGGTGCGGATGGTGCGTATTCCGGGACTGTCTCCCCAGAAATGGCCGGGAAGCTGGCCGTTCACCCGCAATAACGGGCGAACTTTTCAGGACTTAGAATGCTTCTGTCCCAATAGAATAGGTGTTGACAAAATGAATTGGACTAAACTGACGAGCGACAGCCAACTTGCCGCTATCAAAGAAGAATCGAGCCGGCAACCGGTGCTGATTTTCAAACACAGTACTACCTGCTCCATCAGTGCCATGGCGCTGAGCCGCATGGAACGCAATTGGAGCGACTTGCTTGGGGTGAAGCCATATTACCTCGACTTGCTGGCTAACCGGCCCATATCGACGCAAATTGAGCGCGAGTTTGGTGTTGAACACGAATCGCCCCAGGTATTACTAATTCGCAACGGAGCCTGTATCTACGATGCCTCCCACATGGCTATTTCGTTTTCGGGCTTGCAGAAAGCAGTTTAACAATAGAAAACGGGGTCCTGTTTTAGATTTTGGCCTACTCCTTCAGGGTAATTTTTGCCCGCTGACACACGCCCCCAATGGGCGGGTTGAATTTGGAAACGCTCACTTCAACTGACTGTAAATCAGGGTACTTGGCTCGTATTTCCTGAATAATCCGGTGGGCAATGTGTTCCAGCAGCCGTGCCGATTGCTGCATGACACCGGCCGTGATCCGGTAAATGTCTTCGTAGTTCACCGTTGCACTGAGCCGGTCGCGCCGGGCAGCTTCCGAAAAATCGGCCGTTACAAAGATGTCGACGGCGTATTTGTTGCCAATTTTCTGCTCTTCGTCGTAGAAGCCGTGGTAGGAGAAGAATTCGAGACCTTCTAAGGAGATTGTTCCCACGGCGGGTTAGATTTGATCGAAGAATGAACTGCTTTTCTTTTTCCGTTGCTCCTGAAGGGCTTCCGCCTGGATGGCCGGGGTTTCGCTCACCTCCTGCTCCGGCTGATTCTCCGTCCTGCCCGTCTCCGTTGTTTCATTAACGGGTGTCGGTTCGGGCTGCGATGGAGTTGTTTGTTTGATGGCCTCCTCGAGTTTTGCCACCATTGGCTCATCAACCGGAATGGCTTCGGGCCGGGCCGTTTCGCGTTCTATCAGGGGAGGCAGATCGGCAACGGCGGCATCCAAAACAACGGGTGGGGCAGGGGCGGGTTTGTTCTGGGACTCGTGCTCTTTTCTTTCGCTGGCAATCTGGTTGGTTACCTCGTCGATTTTGCCCCTTAGGTTTTGTTTGGCAAACTTCTTCTCAAACCGGTCGACGCTATCGGTGGCACTGCTGGCCAACGCCCGAATTTGCACCGCCAAATTTTCTTTGTAATGTTCCAGTGCTTTGAAGTCGTGCTCCAGGGCGTTGATGTCGTTGAGGATGTTATCTTTCAGAAAACGGGCCTGATTTTCGGCATCCTGCACCATCAGTGCCGAGCGTTTGCGGGCTTCGGCCAGCAGATCGTCGGCTTTTTGCCGCGCTTCGGCCACGTAGTCATCACCCGCTTTGGTGGCCTGACCGGTAATTTGCGTACTGGTATCTTCGGCCATTTTGAGCGTTCGGAACAGGGTCATTTCCACTTCTTTGAGTTTCCCCAGTTCTTTTTCCGACATTTCGAGTTGCATCTTCAGCATCTTATAGTCGCTCGTTACGCGCTCCCATTCCTGAGAAAGCGAAACCAGAAATGCATCGACATCTTCCGTTTTATACCCGCGCATTCCCTTCTCAAAGGTGTGTTGCCGGATTTCGATAGCCGTAATTTTCATCGGTGTCTATTGAGTTTAGGTAGCCAAAAATGCCCCTATTCAGGGTGAATTAACGCCCATAATACGTAGATAGCAAAAAAAAGCCCTAAAATTTTGCTTATCCGGTCAGAATCCCTGATTTTAAGTCAATTCCCACCACGAAATCGTGCGGTCGTCGCCCGCCGACAGTAATTGCCGGGGGTGGTTGGCCCAGCGTATTTTGTTTACCGATGTACCATGACCGGCGTGGCGGGCGCGGTCTACAACCTTCAGCAGCCGGTAGGTTGTGGCATCCCAGATTTTGATCGATTTGTCCATACTTGCCGTTGCCAGCAACGCCCCATCGGGGCTGAAGGCCAGCGAATTGATGGCAAACAGGTGAGCAACCACATCCTGATGAAGCGCATAAGCCCGCTCCACCGCCCACACCTTCAGGTGCGCATCGCGCCCGGCAGTGAGCAGAAATTGAAAATCCGGCGAATAGGCCATTGTAAAGACCGAATTTGTGTGTGCTGGAATCGTTTG
>JAYVAP010000011.1:0-6317 GCA_043750915.1 Spirosoma sp.
CGACCCCTACACCATGGAGTACAAGGTGAACACCATTTCGCCCGACGATGCCTATAAAGTGACCTTTAAACTGGGTTTCCGGGTGGAGCAGCGCATTAACCTGTTTTTCCGGAAGGTGATCGAAGACATGGTGAAAAACAAAGAAGTAGACATTACCAGCCGCTACGAGTCACTGAGCCGCCAAAACGTGATCGGCGACTTCCGGTTCGTAGTACTGGAGAAGTTTCTCTCGTTTGAGAACGAACTGCCCGCCCGCGAACGGCTCATCATGAACATCTACTTCACCGTCAAAGGCTTCACCACGCCCGAAGACCGGTGGTTTGGCCTGGACAGCAGCTCGGTGAAAATCGAAAAAGTGCCGCTCGTTATCCGCCCCGTCGAAAACGTTAAACTGAAACGAATAGCCACCTGATTATGAAAATTCTTATCACCGGCGGGGCCGGTTTCGTTGGCTCATCGCTGGCCATTTCGCTGCGGAAAAACTACCCGCACTATCAGATTTTTGCGCTCGACAACCTCAAACGGCGCGGCTCCGAGCTAAGCCTGGCGCGGCTGAAAGGGGCCGGTATCGAATTTCTGCACGGCGACATCCGCAACAAAGAAGATTTCGATGCCCTGCCCGCCGTCGACACGGTGATCGAAGCCTCCGCCGAACCCAGCGTGCTGGCCGGGCTGGATGGCACGCCCGACTACCTCATCAACACCAACCTGTTTGGCACGGTCAACTGCCTGAACTACGCCCTCAAACACAAAGCCCGCTTCATCTTCCTGTCGACGAGCCGCGTGTATCCGATCAAAACCATCGAAACCCTCAATTTCGCCGAGATCGACACGCGTTTTGTGCTGACCGATGACCAGCCCGTGCCGGGTGTATCGTCGCGCGGGATTGCCGAGGATTTTCCGCTCACCGGAGCCCGGTCGCTCTACGGCACCACCAAACTGGCTTCGGAGCTGCTGATTCAGGAATACAACGAATTCTATGGCCTTAAAACGGTTATCAACCGCTGCGGGGTTATCACGGGGCCGTGGCAGATGGGCAAAGTTGATCAGGGGGTGATGGTGCTCTGGATTGCCAAACACTTTTTTGAACAGAAACTGGCTTACATCGGCTATGGCGGCACCGGCAAGCAAACCCGCGATATGCTCCACATTGCCGACCTATACCGGCTTATCGACTGGCAATTGCACAACCTCGACGCAGTAAACGGCGAAATTCTGAACGCGGGTGGGGGCAACCAAAGCAGCGCATCTTTGCAGGAGTTGACCGCCATCTGCCAGGAAATAACGGGCAAAACCATCCCCATCACGAGCGTAGCCGAAAACCGGACCGCCGACATCCGGCTCTACATCACAGACAACACCAACGTAACGGCGCGAACCGGCTGGAAACCCGAACTCGGCATCCGCGATATTGTAACCGACATTTACGCCTGGCTCGCCGAAAACCGGGCCGTGCTGGAGGGCATATTGATGTAAAAGAAAGGTTTATTATTCAATCAGCAACTTTTTGGTAAGAACCCCTGTTTTATGGCTCACCTTCAGGATATACAGTCCGGGCGGAAGAGTCAATTCATGCTGTGTAACCGGGCTACGCAGCAGTTCCTGGTGCACCATCCGGCCTGCAACGTCGTGCAGGCTCATGAAGGTGTCGGCCCAATGGGTGATTCCGGCCACGGTCAGGGTAAAATAGCCATCAGCTACAGGATTAGGCATAATCTGCAAACGTAGCGCAGTGGTATCAGGCTCGCTTACGGCCAGTACCGCCAACGACGATTGTTTGTAAAACTCGACATCATCAAAATTAGACCACTGTTTCCCGGCCGCGTTGGAATAAAACCCAACGGTACACTGTCCGTTGGTTACTTCTATATCGGGCAGGGTAATATGTTGCCAGGTGTTGGAAACGGGCAGGTCGATGGTTCGTTTGGCACCACCGTAGCCGGTGACCTCAAGCCGGCTGGCGGTTTGCCCCCCGCTCGAGGTTACCCAGGCTTTGAGCGTGTAACGGCCGCCAGGCAGTGCCTTCATGGTCTGGGCGGTGAGCACTTCGTAGGATGTTTCGCGGTAGTGGGTGGCTTTATAGGTGCCAGAGTGGGGGAAGTTTGCTTCGGTATAATCAGCGTCGGGACTACCCGCCGAGACGGTGCTCCAGGCCATGGGCGTTTGGGTAGTGGCCCTATCGGCTTCAAAGCCGGGATTTTCGATCAGGTTTGCGGCTTCCATGAGCGTGCCGCTTAGCTTAAGCACGGTTACCGAAACGGGATCGAGCAGGAGCGAAATCTGGTTATCGCTCACCGTTATGGCCTCAGCCTGCCGGTAGGTTGGCTGGGTGTCTTTCTCGCTATTGCCCTTCAAAATCCATTTCTGCCCGGTGATGCCGGCCCGGTAGTTTTGCAGGTCTACCACGGTTTCCAGCTTTGCTTTAGACTTATTGAGCAGATAAACGTTCAGCTCACCTGTTTTTTCGTCTACGCTGGCAAACGTTCTGACGCTGAAAGTGCTGGTGGTGTTTACCATGTTTTCGAGCAGGTTTCGACTCAGCACTGCCATCGACAGACCCGTTGCGCTCAGCGTGTTGTCTTTGTTGAGTGCATCCATCTGGTCGGTCCGGGTGTTGTTGTTGACGAAGCGGGTGTTCCAGAACTGGCTGAACTTCACCCGTTTGTCGGTCAGCAGCTGGGCAAAAATATCGAAGTTAGCCACTGCCGAACCCATATCGTTGGTATTCCAGCCTTCTTTGAAGGTGCCCGAAGCACTCTCGGTCATAGCAATAAAAAGCCGGTTTTTATCGGCCGCCGGGAGTTTATCGATCGACTGCTGCGCCTGGGTGATATCGAAAAGGGGCGTGATGGCCGTGTTGGCATAGGCATCGTAACTGGTCATGCCGAAGCAAGGGTACGTATGCACATCCAGAAAGTCAATATCCGCAGCGCAGTGCATTAGGGTGGCATCGAAACGGGCTGTGCTGTTGCCGCTGATACCAATTTTAATGGTAGGATCGATGGCTTTCATGGCCCGCGCAAAAACGGCCACGTCTTTGCCATACTGCGTGGCACCGGGGTCGCCACCCATGTAGCCCTCGAGCCAGGTTTCGTTACCGATGCTCCAGTATTTGACGTTGTAGCCTTTTATTTTATTGGCATAGCGCACCCAGCCTTTAGCCGTTTCTAAGGCCTCCTGATACGTCAGCGAAGCACCCCCCCCGAGCGCCGGTTTATAAATACCATCGTAAGCCACCACAATCACGGCCTCGCCACCCACCGCCCGGCAATCGGTCATGAACGCATCGAAATCGTAAATCGGCCGCGAGAAACTGCCCGTTGTGTCGCCTTTGGGCAGCCAGTAAGCCACATCGTAGGAGGGCCAGTCGTTCCAGTCTAAGCTGATGCGGGCCAAACGCGGGTTAGGTTTGTCGAAAGGCGGTGTCGACCAAAGGTAGCCGTCCGATTTTTCGCCCCCCGGATAGCGCAGAAACTGACCCGTGCCCATCTCCTTCAGCGCATCGACTAAGGTTTTCGATCCGGCCGGGCGCAGGGCCGCATCGTCCCACCAATAGTCGGTATTGATGCCGAGGGGACGGTTTTTAACATTGTTCAGCGGGGCAGCCGCATTAACGGAAACCTTTTGCGGCTGGGCAAACGCCGGCAAACGCAATCCCGGCAGCGTGGAAATCAACCAGCAACACCCGAACAAACGTCCTTTCCTGAAGGGTAATTTAACCGAAAGCATAGGCGTGCTCGTTTAAAATCTGTCGAAGCAACGGTCCCGGCCGTTGCTTCGACAGATTCATTTATTTGTCGGGATAGCCCGGATTTTGCTTGATAATTCCTTTCGATTCGATGATAACGTCGGACGGAATGGGCCACAGCACGTGGAAATCCTGCGCATTGGTAAAGCCCCGGGCGCGGGCGTTGCTGATGAGTTTGCCGTGCCGGATCAAATCCTGTCGGCGAATGCCAAATTCCCAGTATAACTCCCGCCCCCGCTCGGCGAGCAGAAAATCGTTGAAAGCTGTTTTAGAAGCTACAGCCGTTTCCGGAATTATGGTGCCCGCCCGGTCGGTGACCTGCTTAACAAAGGCCACTGCCTCGGGCGACGGGCCGCGCAGCTCGTTGCTGATTTCGGCCATTGACAGCAGCACGTCGGCATAGCGATACATCACGTAATCATACCCTTTTTCGTCGGGCCGGAAGTTCGTGTATTTCATGGGAATAGCACCACTCAAACCATTTTTACGGCCAATGGTAGCTCCTTTTGCATTGACATACGAATCGGCAATGGTTTCTAAGCGCTTGTCGGTGGGGGCATATTTATCATAAAAAACCCACGGCATTTCGTTGAGTTTATAGCCATTGTCCTGCACGGCCACACCCAGCACCTGTTTAGCATCGAAAGGCAGGATACATTTATACCAGATGCTGACGGTGGCATCGCTGCCGGGTGCGGCATAAATTACTTCGCGGTTCTGGGCGGCTACAAACACATTTTTATACGAAGGATTCAGGGCGTAGCCCATGCCCATGAGGTCTTTGCCCACGGCTTCGGCTTTGGCCCACTGCTTTTCCTGCATGTACAGTTTCAGCAGAATCATGCGGCCCACGCCTTTGGAAAAACGACCCCAGTTGTTGGCATCGCCGTTATATTTGTCGGGCAACCCGGCAATGGCGGCCTGCAGGTCGGCTTCCAGCGCGGCCAGGTAGGCTTCTTTGGTCAGGCGGGGTTCTACAGCATTGGAAGTGAGCGTTTTGGGGTCTAACTTCACGTTCAGCGGGCCGTAGGCATCATACAAAATAAACATGAGCCAGGCCCGCAGGCCCCGGGCTTCGGCCAGGTTGAGGGCTTTGTTGGGAACGCCGGATTTCTCGATGCGGTCGATCAGATCAGTCGCTTTGGCCACAAACCGCAGCCGCCGGTATACCGAACGCTGATCAGTAGTGGGCACGGTGGCCGGCCCCAGGTTAAAACGGCTGAAATCGGAATTCGACAGGTCATTGGCTTCATCAGTCATCACCGACGTTGACCAGCCATAGCCTAAGTAATGCGAATTCAGCGACAAGTCGAAGCGGTTGCCGGCTGAGGGGTCTAAATTGCCATAAGATGTAACAAATTGGGCGTAGAAGGGAATAAAAGCCGATTTGATGTCGCTTTCTGATTTCGGGAAATCGGTGGCGTTAATCTGGCTGAAGACTTTAGGCTCCAGGGTGTCTTTGCAACCCGATGCCAGCAACAGGAGCAAAAACAAGGTCAGTTGATACGTAGTTTTCATGATTGGGGCCGTTAAAACTGGATGTTTACGCCAAAAGCGGTGGTGAGGGCAGTAGGATACGGGCTGTTGTTACGCTCCATCTCAGGATCGAAACCCCGGATGTTGGAAATAAAACCTAAGTTCTGGGCGTTGGCAAACACCCTTGCCGAGCGCACAAACTTCTGCCCGCCAAAAACACTCGCCGGAATGGTATAGCCAAGCGTAATATTTTTCAGGCGCAGAAAATAACTGTTTCTAACCATCCTGTAGTCATTTGACCTGGTGGGGTTGTTGGTGGCAGCCGCATCGGCCGAAAAGCCAGGATAAATCCCGTTTTGGTTGAAGGTGGTATACACATTCAGCGCGCTGCGTTCGGAGTTGCCCGGTGCCCCCGGCTGCGAGAGCAACCCTACCCGGGCCAGCGACTGGTAACCGTCGAAGGTGATGCCGCCGTAGTTTCCGTAGACGAAAAAGTCGAGGTCGAAGCCTTTGAAAGTAAAGTTATTGCCAAGACCAAACGAGATTTTAGGGTCGAAATTTCCTAATTTCACCACGTCGCCGATGTCTAACTTGCCGTCGCCGTTATGGTCTACATACCGGATGTTGCCCAGCGCGGCCCCTTTCTGATAGGCTGGAATATCGGCCTGACTGCGAATCAGTCCATCCGTTTTCCAGCCATAAAACGCATTCATAGGGTCTTTCAAACCAATGTAATCGGCCAGTTTCACCTCCGGGTTGCGCTCTACCCAGGTGGTGCGGAAGCTACCCAGCGTTAGCAGGCTCGACCAGGAAAAATATTTTTTTGTAACGTTCTGCGAGCGCAGGGTAAACTCAAAACCGGTGCTGCGGGTGGAGCCGATGTTGGCAGCCTGTCCGCCAATGGGGTTTGCCGAGGGCAGTACCCGGAAGTCGAGGAGGTCTTTGGCCGTGCGGTTAAAGTAATCCAACGAGCCGCTCAGCCGGTTGTTAAAAAACCCGAAGTCAAGCCCGGCGTTGATGGTAATGTTGGTTTCCCAGCGCAGATCGGGGTTGCCAATCTGCGTTTGCAGCAAACCGGTGTTGCGCAGTGTAT
>JAYVAP010000012.1:0-4912 GCA_043750915.1 Spirosoma sp.
CTGCTCGTCGACGAGCGTCCCGAGGAAGTGACGGAAATGCAGAAGCTGGTGAACAGCCCGAACGCCGAGGTGGTGGCGAGTACGTTCGACGAACCGCCCGAGGAGCACATCCACGTCGCGGAAATCGTGCTCGAAAAAGCCAAGCGCATGGTCGAATGCGGGCACGATGTGGTGATTTTGCTGGACTCCATCACGCGGTTGGCCCGGGCCTACAACACGGTCGTGCCTTCGTCGGGCAAGATTTTGTCGGGCGGTGTGGATGCCAACGCCCTGCACCGGCCCAAGCGTTTTTTTGGCGCGGCCCGCAACGTGGAAAATGGCGGTTCGCTCACCATCATTGCCACCGCCCTGATCGATACCGGCTCCAAAATGGACGAGGTGATATTTGAGGAATTCAAAGGCACTGGCAACATGGAGCTCCAGCTCGACCGCAAATTAGCCAACAAGCGCGTTTACCCCGCTGTGGACGTGATGGCATCGGGCACGCGCCGGGAAGATCTGCTTTTAGATAAAGAAACCCTGCAACGGGTCTGGATTTTGCGCAAGCATATGTCTGACATGAACCCGATGGAAAGCATGGATTTCCTGCTCGACCGCATGAAAGGCACCCGCAACAACGAGGAATTCCTGATTTCAATGAACCGATAAAACCGGTTTTCCAAACACAGAGACCCGGAGAAAAGCACAGCGGACACGGAATTTATTTTTTGTGCCCGCTGTGCTTTTCGCTATCCAGCAATAAGGCATGAAATGGCTTCTGGGCCGTGTTTAACAAAAAAAATCAGGCCTAAACGCAGGTCAGCTATCTGTGGAAACGACCCGGCTCCATTCGGGGTGGCGGTCGATGTAGTCCGCTATAAAGGGGCAGAGGGGCACGATTTTCAGGTTGTTCCGGTCGGCATATTCCAGCACGCCTTTCACCAGCCGGGAGCCAATTCCCTGGCCTGCCAAACTGGGGTCTACTTCAGTATGCGTCAGGGCAAGCGTTTCGTCGTTGCGCTGCTCATAGTCGATTCGCGACAGTTTGCCCCCAACTTTCAGCTCGAAACGGTGCTCATGGCGGTTATGGGTAACGGGCATGTCGGTTGCCGGGTTGTTGGTCTGATTCATAGCGTTGTTGCGTTTTCCGATAACTTTACCTAAAAACAGGCCAATTTGTTCAACATGCCAACTACGCTTCAGTTCCGATTCAGGGCTTTGAAACCCACAAAAAAAGCCGGTGCGTTGCGGCACCGGCTTTTCACTTATCATTCGGTTGCTTATAAATCGGCAACTGCTTTGTGGATTTCGTCTTTCGTTTTGCCGGTTTTCTGCTGAACCCGGCCCCACATTTCATCTTCCTTGCCATCGGCATAAGTCAGATCGTCGTCGGTGAGGTCAGCATATGCCTGTTTGATTTTGCCTTTCATTTCGTTCCACATGCCGCTGGCGGTTGTCTCGTTCATGATCGTAAGGTTTAAAACGTTGATTTGTTAGTTCAGGCAATCATTGCGACTGCACCCATAAAACTACGCAGGCACAGAATTGTTTTTAGCCAGGTGCCGGGCAATCTTTTCCGAGTCGACGCTGAGGTTATAGATAATGCCGGTTAGGGGCGTGGCGAATCCCAGAAAAGACAACCCGGCAATGTCTGGTTCATTGAACCACAGTTGTTTGGGGTAGCCCCGCTCGTTGAGGATGCGGGCCGAATTGTTGGGGCCGAGCACCGCAGCCAGGCCCGGCCGGTAGCCCGTTGCCAGAATAATCGCGTCGAAGGGCAGTTCGCGGGCATCGGTAAAAGTAACGGTTTTGGCCCCCACCCGTTCGATGCCCGGTACCACCCCAATCCGGCCCGCTTTGATCTGATCGAGCGTGCCGAGGTCAATAACCGGAATCTTGCCCTGGCGCGTGTCGTAAGAAGCCGGGTGTGCGGGTTTACCCAGCCCGTACCGGGATAAATCGCCCACGGTCAGCTTTTGCGACAGACCCGCCACGAGGTCATAAAACCAGTTGGGAAATTTGCTCAGCAGGATGGCAGTTGGCTGGGCGGGCTTGCCAAAAACGTCGCGCTTAACGATATTGACCGGGCCGCGCACCGAAATAAAGGGGTTAGCCCCGTGCTCGAGCAGGTCCAGCGCAATTTCGGCACCGGTGTTGCCCATACCCACCACCAGCACGTTTTCGCCCCGGAAGGGTGCCCCGTTGCGGTAGTCCCGACTGTGCCAGACGATGCCCCGGAAGTTGGTCTCCCCCGGCAGTTCGGGCCGGTTGGGCAGGCGGTTATAGCCCGTTGAGACGATAACCTGATCGGCCTCGAACGCATCGGTTTCGGTTTCTACGCGCCACCGTCCGCCCGGGCCACGCCGGATATCCACCGCTTTTTGGTTGAACAGGGGCCGGATGCCGAAGTGACTGGCATACTGCTCCAGATACTCGACCACCTGCAACCGGGACACATAGGTCGGGTAACTGGCCGGATAGGGCAGGTGCGGCAGGGCCGAATAGGCCTTTACGGTGTGGAGGTGGAGCCGGTCGTAGTGGTTGCGCCAGGCAAAACCGATGTGATCGCTGGCTTCCAGAACGGTAAAGGGCAGGTTCCGGTGGGCCAGTTGTCCGGCCATGGCCAGCCCCGCTGGTCCGGCCCCGATAATGAGGGTTGTTGCGTTGTGTAAGGCCATATAGCCGTGGGATCAGTATAAAATTCACAGCAGCCCTGTAATAAGCCGTCTGGCAGGACAACTGATTTTTTGCGCAGAATCGCCAAAATAAATGGTCTCTCGGTTAAAAATAGTGGGTAAACATCAGCAAAAAGACGGTCTGCCGGTGTTACTCCTGTGTTATTTCCGCTCGTTCATGTCTGTTCCTGTTTCTCCCCTTACGGTTGCCCCCAACCGCGTCACGCTCTGGCTGGCGCTGATATCGGTCTATATTCTGTGGGGGTCTACCTACCTGTTTATTCACTTCATGACCGAGCAGATGCCGCCCCTCTACATGGCATCGATGCGGTATATTGTATCGGGCACGCTGCTGTACGGCTACGCCCGCCTAACGGGAACGCCCCCCGCCACCCGCGTTCAGTGGCGGTCGGCGGCAGTAGTGGGCGTGTTGCTGCTGACGGTGGCCAACGGTTGCCTGACCCTCTCGCTTCAGTATATTCCAACGGGTGTGGCGGCTCTGCTGGGCGGGCTGCTGCCCGTTTTTTTACTGCTGCTCAACTGGGTATCCTTCGGACGGCAGCGGCCGGGCAACGGGGCACTTGCCGGTTTGGTGTTGGGGTTGGTGGGCATCTATTTCCTCATCAAACCCGACAATATACAGGGTACGGGTGGTGTTCATGCCAACCTGATCGGGGCGGGTTTGGTCACATTTGCCAATTTTGCCTGGGCCATTGGCACCCTGCTGGCTCCGCGCGTGTCGCTGCCACCGGCGGTGCTATCGAGTGGCATTCAGATGCTGACGGGGGGCGGTATTCTGCTGATTATCAGCCTGTGTGTGGAGCCGGTTACGCCCTGGAGTCTGCTTGACGCGCCCGACAAAGCCATTGGTTCCTTGATATACCTGGTCATTTTCGGGAGTATCATTGGCTTTTCTTCCTATGCCTGGCTGGCCCGCAACGCCCCCCCGCCCCTGCTGGCTACCTATGCCTTTGTGAATCCGGTGGTGGCCATGCTGCTGGGTGTTACGGTGGCGGGCGAAGTCTTTTCGAGCCAGTCGCTGCTGGGCGCGGCAGTAGCACTGGCGGGCGTGGTACTGATTACGCTGGGGCGGAAACAAAGCCGGTGATTGCGGGGTGGATACCGGCTAAACCTGTTCCCCAAACGCCTGCGCCGGAAAGACTTTCGATCAACTCACCGGCGGGATGCCCACGCACGTCCAGCCGCCATCGACCACCAAACGCTGGCCGGTGATGTGGCGCGATGCGGGCGAGACCAAAAACAGGGCCGCGTTGGCAATGTCGTCGACCGTGGCCGGACGGCCCATCGGCGTAATGCGCGACCAGGTCGGTATATACGCCGGGTCGTCTAAGGTGCGTTCGGTGAGGGTGGCACCGGGCACAACGGCGTTGACGCTGATGCCGAGGGGCGACAAGTCAATAACGAGTTGTTGGGCCAGCATCTCCAGCCCGGCTTTGGTCATGCTGTAAACGGGCAGGCCCGGATGCGCCCGTTGCCCCACCACCGACGACATGAACAGGATGGTTCCACCCGTTTGCTGATCGCGCATGTGGCGGGCTGCGGCCTGTGCCAGAAAAAAACTCCCCCGCAGGTTCAGGTTTACAATGGTTTCAAAGGCATCGGGCGTGGTGGTGAAAATGTCGCCGAAGATGGTGATGCCCGCGTTGGCAATGGCAATGTCCAGCGAACCGAACGTTTTAGCCGCCGTCTCGACCAGTTGCTGCACAAACCCAACGTCGGACGCGTCGCCGGGACAGGCCACACAACGGCCCCGCCGGTTGATTGCTGCGCCGGACGTGGGCGGCACGGGTTGATTCCCCGTGGCCTGATTGATGGCCTCGGCGGCCTGGTTAGTCAGGTACGGATCCAAATCGTTAATTAGCACATTAACACCCTGATAAACAAGGGCTTTGGCAATGGCAAACCCAATACCAATACCGGCACCCGTGATGAGGGCTGTTTGACCGGCCAATGTGTTCGTGGCTGAATGCATAAGGGATATTTTCTATTCGACACCCGCCACCCGCATGGGCAGCGTATAAATGGATTCGGATGCGGTGATGAACAGCGTTCGGCGGTCTTTACCGCCAAAACACACGTTGCCCACCCAGTTGGATGGCACCGGGATATGACCGATTTTTTTTCCTGCCGGGTCATAAACCGTTACGCCTTTGCCCGTCAGGTAGAGGTTTCCCGCCTGGTCGAGCGTCATCCCGTCGGACCCCTGCGGCACGTGTAACCGGCGGTTGGTCAGGCTT
>JAYVAP010000013.1:0-3755 GCA_043750915.1 Spirosoma sp.
TTGTATCCGGCCACGTGGCTGCGTGGCAAGTACACGACGGATTATAGGGAGCTGGTGCAGGCTAAGGCCGTTTGATTGTTGTTTATTTGTTTTCAGGAAGGCGAAAAGCCCGGCTCTTTTGGGGCCGGGCTTTTTTTTGGGTGGGTGCGGCTGCTACTCTGCTACCCACTGGCAGGGGTTATGTTGTTGTTGGCGGCCTTTTCGACGTGGCCGGGGTCGATGAAGTTGAGCAGGTTTGCCAGGGCGCGGCCGGCATCGGTGAGGGTCTGCTTCTGCTTGTTGATGCCCAGCACCCGGCTGATGGTTTCGTGTTGGTTTCCGAAGCCGTAGCCGCCTGATTGTAGCATTACGGCATTGAAGAAGTCCCGGCAAACCACGTTGCCGAGCACGTCTAACCCTACAGCTACGGAGAACGCCATAGCGGTCGCGTAGCCAACGGCTTTTTTCCATGACCATAGTTGCAGGCAGCGAACGATGGTGAATATGACACCAACGGGGAGCAGCACCGCCGACAGCAACAGGGCTACCGCCAGCAGGATGAAGTTGAGGGCTGGGTTAGAATTCGTTGCGGGCATCGATATCGCGGGCGATGTTGGCGATCATGAGGTAGACGACCAAGATGTATGGCTCGGTGCCGGTTAGGGGCAGGCCTGCTGCCTGGAGGTGGGCCAGGGAAAGGGCCTGAAAGTAGGCCAGCTCGGGCACGGACCCGGCGGGGAGCTGGCCGGTGAGGGGGCTGACGGTGGCGATGGCACCGGTGGTGGCGTTGCGGAATGCGCCGGCGGTGGTTTTGGTGGTTTGGAGGGGTTGGAGGATGCTCAGGCGCTCGCGTTTGGCGGTGGCGGTGAGGGTGGTGTCTTTCTCTATTTCCTTATAGGCATCCTGGCCGGTGGCATTAACGATATAGCGTTCGTAGACGACGGTCATTTCGAGGTCCTGGGCGAAGGATAGTTCGCGCAGGCGTACGCGCCGGGTGAAGCCGGGGGCCATGAGTGCGTTGTTGGAGATGGGCAGGTCGATGCCGGTGATTTGGTTGTTGGGGCCGGTGAGCAGGCCGAGGGCGTTTAGTTGTGCAGTGGTCATGATTTGATTTGATTTGGATTAGTAGATGGTTACGTATTGAAACTGATATGTTGCGCTGGCATCGAGGGCGGTGCCAGCGTTGGCGATGGTGAAGCCGTTGGTGGTGATGCCGGCGGCAAAGTAGCGGCTGCTTTGGGTGGCGGCCAGGGCGTTGAGCGGTTCGATGAGCACGACACGTGGCGTTGCCGGGAAGGGCGTGGCAAATGTGACAGTGGCTAAGGTGCCGCCCAGGACCGGGGCGGTGCCGGTGGTGAGGGTGAGCGAGCCGGCATTGTCGCGGTTGGTGGCGGGCGGGCTGGTGGTTGCGCCGGTGCCGGCCCCGGTGCCGGTGGCTATGAGTGGGGCGGAGCCACTGCGGAGCAGCGGGCCGATGGTTCGCCATTCGGCCTGGTCGAAAATCCAGATACCGGCGGTGGCATCGGTTTGATAGACCATTAGCCCGGAAACGGGGGTGGGTATGGCCAGGCGTTGCGCCTGGCTCATGCGGGGCAGCAGCAGGCCGGTGGTGGTGGAGACTATTTCCAGCTGGGCGCAGGGCAGTGGTTCCTGGGCTGGTGCGCCGATGACGATGCGGTTTTCTTCGTCCCAGTTGAGGGGGATGCCCATGAGATTATTACGATTTTCATTCGTAGATGTTCGCGGGCTCAATAGTGCAATGCCCGCAAGCGGAAAACGTTTCGTGGTGTCAGCATTGGCAAGTACTTCAATCGTTGTGCGTATTTGCACGCCTAAACATTGAGAAAGCGACTTGTAATATACTCCCTCCGCGGGGCCTACAGCATAACTACCCATATTGATCCATACAATCCCGTCTGAACTCTGTTCTACAGAGAAAGTAGCACCCGTAAGCGAATCAAAATACTCGACGTGTACCCTTAATAGCGCGGCCCAGCTTGAGAACGGTACTGAAATCCGCATCCTGAACTTTTCAGCAGGTGCCAGACGAAAACTGCCGTACGGAGTAGACCTGCTACGTAGCAATTGTTTCCATGTAGGAATTAACGTGGGTGAATTGTCCCATACACTCGTGGCCGGGTTCCATTTTTCCATGCTCAACAATGTTCGCCCCTGTATCGCGTCCATATGGTTGTTGAGCATCATCCCCATTACTCCGCCGTTCTGGGAAAGAGCAAACTCCTGATGATTCAAAAAGTACCCCTCAACGGGAAAAACAGCGGCATCTGGAAACGAGGATTTTATTAGTCCCGTCCCGCGCTGAACTACAATCTGATCCGTAGTAGGTACTATATGCAAATTGGGCGTATTAGCCGGAAACGTGCTGGCGAGAAGTGTGCCGGGGTCTCCTTTGAGGCCGGTTTGGCCAATGGGTCCGGTGTTGCCGGTCAGCCCAATGGGGCCGGTGTTGCCGGTCAGCCCAGTGGGGCCGGTGTTGCCGGTGGGGCCAGTGTTACCGGTCAGGCCAATTGGTCCGGTGTTGCCGGTGGGGCCGGTGTTACCGGTGTTGCCAATGGGTCCGGTATTGCCGGTGTTGCCAATGGGGCCCTGTATGCCCTGGATTCCCTGAGGTCCTTGTATACCCTGGATTCCCTGGGGTCCTCTTATGTTTCCGGTGAGGGACCAGTTGCCGTTTGTTGCCTGGGCATAGATATCGCCAGTGGTGAGGTGCAGGTATTGGTCGGGCACCTGGTCCTGGCGGAGGGGTTGTGTGGTGGCGTTGGGGATGCCCGCACCGGTTCGCCAGGTGGCGGCATCGATGCCGTTGTTGCCCCGGATGTTGGCGGCCGCGTTTGGGTCGGTGGTATAGGTGGTGCCGTCCTGGGCTACATAGAGGTTTGTGCCCTGGGGGGGCAGGGGCGGTGGTGTTCCCTGGCCGCCGATGAATCCGGTTATTTTGAGTACCTGGCTGGGTTTGGCGTTGAAGAAGGGGCCTGGCACGACGGTGAGGATGGGGGTCCATCCTTGCGGTCCGCCGGCGGGGCCGGTGGGTCCGGCGGGGCCGGTGCTGCCACGCTGGGCGACGATGGTCCAGCTGTTTGGGTTGAACTGGGTGGCTGGCGGCAGGTTTTGGATGGCGCGCCAGGTGCTGCCGTCCTGGGTGACGGCATCGGCTTTGGCGTATGGGGTATTTGGCTGCCAGTTGCCTTTGTTGTTGAAAGAGCGGTTGATGAGGGTGTTGATGTCCTGGCCTACCTGGGCGAATGCGGTTTCTATGATTGGGTCCATTGTAAGTTTTGTTTAACCACTACCAGCCGGGCGGCCGGTGTCGGCCTTAGGGCCACTGGCAGGGTTTTGGTTTTGTTTTATGGGTTCTGATCGAATTGACCTCTGTTTTGGAGGTATGTTTGGAGGTATGTATTGTTGTTGGTGTCGGGTGTTGGGTTGGTGTCGTTGAATTGGCCCCGGTTTTGGAGGTATGTCTGGAGGTAGGTGTTGGGTGTTGTGCTGAGATTGGGTTCGGTGACGGATGGGCGCAGGATGAGGTATCCGGTGCGGATGTTTTTGGTTATAGTGCCGGTGGTTTCGATGAGGTCATAGGGGTATGTGCCGGGGGGTATGGCGGCCATTTCGGCGGTGGTTTTGCTGAAGTTAAGCCGGTTTCCGGTGGTGGTGATTCCGGCCTGGGAGGAGAGCTCGAGGAGGAGGGTATTGTCTGGTTTTCGGGCCTGGAGTTTATAGGTGCCGGTTGGGGTTCGGCCGAGGTCGATGGCAAA
>JAYVAP010000014.1:0-2608 GCA_043750915.1 Spirosoma sp.
ATCTATGACCGGACGGCGGGCCGCTGGGTGCTTACCCAACCCCTGACCAATCCCCTTATCCGGCATTTTCCGGGTCCGACTGGTGGTCGGATTCTGGCCACGAATCAGGGCGTTACGGTGCCCGGTGTGGGGGTTTTCGCCGGCTCACTGCTCACCGATCCGCGCGAAGTGGTGACCGACGAGAACCGCGTTTGGGTAGCCGATGCCCAGGCTGGTTTGCTGGCGGGCGATGCGGGCCAGTTTCAGCGCATTGCACCCGAAGGCCCAACGCAGGACTTTTTCGGCGGTTTATATGCCTATCCAAACCGGCTTGTTGCGCTACCCGGCAACCCACAGGAGGCCCCGTTGTTGAGGCCCAATCAGGCCCATGCCGACTTGTTTGCCGTGCCAGACGGTCGCTGGCTGAACTTGGAGGCTGCTGGTCTGGATCGCGGTTTTAATTCGGCGGCTTACGCAGCGGGCGAACAGCGGTTGTATCTGGGTAGTTTTGGCGGGGGTTTATGGAGTCAGGTGACGGGGCAAGTAGCAGTAGCCGTGCCGTTACCTGCCACCGTCGGGCCGTTTATCAGCAGCCTGGCATCGGACAGAAACGGTAATCTGTGGGTGGCAACCGCCGGTGCCGGCAGTCGGTCGGCCACGTTGCACGTTCGGCGGCCTGATGGCATCATTCAGTCTTTTCCGGCAGTTAATCTATTGCCCATTGTGCAGATAGTACCCGATGAGAACGGCTTTCTGTGGCTCCGGGCGGGCGCGGGGGGCGGCCTGCTGGTGTTCGACCCCGCCACCAACCGCAGCCGGTTTCTGAGCACCGAACGCGGTCAGGGCGGTTTGCTCACCAACAGCATCCGGGCACTGGTGCTGGATCGGGCCGGGGCAATCTGGGTGGGCACCGACCTGGGGCCCACGGTGTTCGACAATCCGGCGGGGGCTTTCGACGGGGCCATCGACGCGCAGCCGCCCCTGCTCAACCGCCGTCGGCTGCTGGCCAACGAGGTGGTCACGAGTATGGCCGTAGATGGCGGCAACCGGAAGTGGATTGGCACCCGAACGGGCCTGTATCAGGTGTCGCCCGATGGCTCGCAGTTGCTCAACCGCTTCACCACCGACAACAGCCCGCTACCCAACAATACGATTCTGGCAGTTGCCGTGGAGCCGGTTGGCGGGCGCGTGTTTGTTCAGACCGGTAGCTCGGCGGACCGCAGCAGCGGCATTGTTTCCTACGGAGGTGCCGCTACCGAACCCGCCGAAACACTCAATGGCCTAACCATTTTTCCGAATCCCGTCCGGCCCGACTTCAGCGGCACGGTGGGTATCAGCGGCCTGACCGACAACGCCACCGTGAAAGTGCTGGATGCGGGCGGGCAATTGGTCTACGAAACCCGGTCGCAGGGCGGCACGGCCACCTGGAATCTGCGCGACTACCGAAACCGACCGGCCCAAACGGGCGTATACCTGATTGTGGTTGTCCAGGCCGACGGGGCCGAAGGGCTGGCGGGAAAACTGGCCGTTGTACGCTAATTTTACCTGCTCAGAAACAACAAAAGCAACACCATGCACGTAGATTCTCAACAACCCCTGGCACTTCAGGACTACCTCCGCCGGCGTGGCTGGCTCGATACCGAAGAAACAATCTCCGCCGTGGAGAAACCCGGCGAAGGCAACATGAACTACACACTTCGGGTGATTACGCCCTTTCGGACGCTGATTGTGAAACAGTCGCGGGCATATGTCGAAAAGTATCCCACCATTGCCGCCCCCGCCGACCGGGCCGTTCTGGAAGGTCGCTTCTATGAGCAGGCCGAAGCCATTCCTGAGCTGGCCGGGCAGATGCCTACGCTGCTGGGCATTGATCCGGAAAATAACCTGCTGGTGCTAACCGATTTGGGCGAAGCCCGCGATTTCACCTTTTTGTACCAGCCTGACCAACAGCTCAGCGAAGCCGATGCACAGACACTGACGACCTGGCTGGGCGAACTTCACCGGGAGTTTATGACCCAAACGCCCGATCCGGCCTTTGCCAACCATGACCTGCGTGCCCTGAACCACGAGCATATTTTCCAGTATCCGTTTAATGAAAACAACGGCTTCGATCTGGACACCATCCAGCCTGGTTTGGCCGCTCTGGCCCGCCCCTACCACGGCGATGCCACGCTGAAAGAGACCATCCGGCAGTTGGGCGAGGTGTACCGGGCCGATGCCCCAGCCGGCAAACCCGTTACGCTCCTCCACGGCGACTATTATCCCGGCAGCTGGCTGCAAACGCCCGACGGCCCTAAAATCATTGACCCGGAATTTTGTTTCTATGGCCCTGCTGAGTTCGATCTGGGCGTGATGATGGCCCACCTGATGCTGGCGCAGCAACCCCTGTCAACCCTGAACAGGGTACTGGAAATGTATGAAAAACCCCACCACTTCGACGAATCGCTGCGGCAGCGGTTTACGGGTGTCGAAATTATGCGTCGGCTAATCGGGCTGGCACAATTGCCGCTGTCTTTGTCGGTGAACCAAAAACGAATCTTATTAGCGGAAGCCCATTCTCTGCTTTCCTGAACTCATTTAACGGTATTAACCTGCTATGAAACTACCCTTTCTCTGGCTGATTTTAGGG
>JAYVAP010000015.1:0-2209 GCA_043750915.1 Spirosoma sp.
TCGGAGGTGGTCAGGTCGGCAAAGGTGCCGGTCCGCAGGGATGTTGGCCCGAACATGATTTTCTGGAACAAACGAAGCATGTAAACGGCTCCAAAAATGATGGTGAAGCCAGCCGCTAAACCGATATAGTGGTTGTAGGTGAAAACGCCGTGCAGCAGGAGAAACTCGCCGATGAAACCGTTGGTGAGGGGCAGGGCTACACTACCCAGCAACACGATCATGAAATAGACCGTTAGTTTGGGCGTGCTGCGGGTTATGCCGCCGAGTTGATCGAGCTGGCTGGTATTGGTGCGCGAGAAGATAACATCGGCCACAAAAAACATACCCACCACGTTGATGCCGTGGGCCAACATCTGAATCAACGCACCCTGCAACCCCGTTTCCGTGAGGGAGAAAACACCGGCGGCCATCAGCCCCACGTGCGAAAACGACGAATAAGCAATCAGCCGCTTCATGTCGCGCTGGCGAATGGCAATGATGGCCCCGTAGACAATACCAATTACCGACAGGATGATGACGGTTTGCCCCCAGCGGTCGACACCGAGTGGCACAATAGGCAAAATAAACCGGATGAGGCCATAAACACCCATTTTGAGCATAATGCCCGCCAGCAACATGGTGGCCGGCGTTGGCGATTCAACGTAGGTGTCGGGTTGCCAGGTGTGGAACGGGAACACGGGCATTTTGATGGCAAAGGCAATGAAAAACGCCCAAAACACCCAGTTTTGGGCATCTGGCGTGAGTTTCAATCGGTAAAAATCAACGATGGCCGACGAGTGCGCCGATACCGCTGTGGCGGGTGTCGGCGATTCCACGTAGGTGTCGGGTTGCCATGTGTGGAACGGGAACACCGGCATCTTGATGGCAAAGGCAATAAAAAATGCCCAGAAAACCCAGCCCTGCGCCGAGGGTGTGAGGTTTAGGTTATAGAAATCGACAATGGCCGACGAGTGCGAACCGGGTGTTTGGTAATACAAATAGACCAGCGCAACGAGCATAAACAAACTGCCGAAGATGGTGTAAATGAAAAACTTAAACGTGACCGGAATGCGGTTGGCTCCGCCCCACATGGCGGCCAGAAAATAGATCGGAATCAGCGCGGCCTCGAAAAACAGGTAAAACAGAAACGCATCGCGGGCCGTGAAAACCCCCATCAGGGCAGCCTGCATAAACAAAATCAGGGCGTAGAAGGTGGCCGGGCGGTCGTAGGTCTGCCGGAAAGCCGACAGAATAATGAGCGGAACAAGCAGACCCGTGAGCAACACGAGCAAAATGCTAATGCCGTCGATACCACCACTAAACCGAATGCCGAGGGAGGAAATCCACGGATAGTCGAACCCAAATTGAGATTGCGAATCAGGCGTGAAATGAACAAAAGAAGCTGCGGCCAAAACCAGTTCGAGCAGGGCGGCAGCGAGGGCAACTCGCTTGGCGGTGTCGCCATTCAGGAGTAACGTGACCGTGGCTGCTATGGCCGGAAATAAAATAAGAGCAAGCGTGAGCATAGAAGAGGTCGTTACGTCTATAAATTCAGGTAGGCCAGAATGCTGTTCATTTTGTCCAGAATGGTTGTCCAATTAATGAAAAACCGGAGGGCAATAATTACCGCAATGCTTAACACCATTGCAAACATATACGAACCAATGGAGCCGTTTTGCAGCAATCGCAACTGCCCGGCAATGGTCCTGACAAGCCAGGCGACTGCACTCACAACCCCGTCGATCACAAACTCGCCGAAACTGTAGAACCCATCACCCAACCCACGAACGGGCCGAACGATAATGCGCTCATACAGTTCGTCGATGTAGAATTTGTTGTAAACCACTTGGCCTATAATCGAGCGGGGAGCTGAGTCGGGCGCGGGCAGAGCGTCCTTACGTCCGTACAAGAAAAAGGCGGCTGAGGCAGCAAACAAAGCCACCGCTGACGAAATGGCCATCAGTATCAATTCTTGGGTTCTACCCATTGTTGGCCCTTCAAAAGCAGAGGGGTTCACCTGTTGAGAGCCTTCGTAAAGCGGGGCCATAAACTCGGCCAGCATCTAGTGGCCGCCCACAGCATGGGGAACATTCAGGAAACCGCCAACGACCGACAACGCGGCCAGCACCATAAGTGGAATAGTCATGCTCAGGGGCGACTCATGCAAATGGTGTTTTTGTTCTTCCGTTCCCCGAAACTCCCCGAAGAAGGTCAGAATCAGCAGCCGGAA
>JAYVAP010000016.1:0-4443 GCA_043750915.1 Spirosoma sp.
CTTTTTTTTCTGCCCCTGCTGGCACCGGCGCAGGTATTTACCGACCCTGCCTTTCAGAAAAGCGTTCAAACAACACTGGACGACATCTATAATTTCGATTTCGCCGGGGCTGACCTCCAGATCAGGCAAATCCGCACCCGGTTTCCGCAGCACCCCATTGGCCCCATTTTGCTGGCTACCCGGCTCGAGCTGCAATACCTGCCCATCCACGAAAACAAAGCCGCTACGGCGCAGTTTGTTCAGGCCGTGGAGCAGGCACTGGCATTATCCAAACAAATGCTGGCCAAAGATGACACCGATCCTGAAGGCGTTTTTTTTGCCCTCACCGCCCACAGCTACCTGGCGTTGCTCTATAGCAACCGGGGCGAGTCGATGAAAGCGGTGGGCGAATCCCGGAAGTCGTTTGGGTATATGAAAGAAGGCTTCAAACTAATGAACAAAAGTCCGGACTTTTACTTCACCACCGGCTTGTATAATTACTACGTAGCGCGTTATCCGATGGACCACCCCATTGTTCGTCCGTTCATGTTTTTTTTCGATGATGGCAACATGGCGGAGGGAATCAGGCAAATGGACGTGGCCTCGCGAAAAGGGCTTTTTATGCGGGCCGGGGCCAACTACTGGCACGCCCACATCCTGCTGAAACACGAAATGCAACCAAACCGGGCGGTGTTCTATACCAAATACTTAGCCGATAAATACCCTGCCAACCCACTATTCGGCATGGCCAATGCCGAGGCCCTGCTGCTGGCGGGCCGCTATGCCGACGCCCGCCCGTATGTGCTGCGCCTGAAGCAACTCACCCATAAACTGCTGCCAATGGCGGTGAATGTGTTCGAAGGCATGCTGGCAGAGCAGGCCGATAAAAACGATAAGGCAGCTACCCAATCTTACCAGGCCGCCCTTAATTTGCCCGTCAATATTCCCTACACCCGCGAGTATCACGCCATGTCCTACGCCGGGCTGGCCCGGATTGCCGCCCGCGCCAGCGACCCCAACCGCGCCCGGATGCTCTATAAAAAAGCCCTCAGCATCGGCCAGTACAAAGGATTGATTGGCGAAGCCAAAGCCTACCGGGGCTAATAATCAACTTCCAAGTTAAGCACTTTCCGCAGTTCGTGCAGGGCCGGGTTCTTGTCGGCCATGAAATTGTACTTATCCTGCGCACTGTAAATCATCTTTTTTGTCTCTTGCTGCGTCACTATGTGCTCCAGCTGGATTTGGCTATTTTGCAGGTTGCTGCGCAGGTATCCCAGCAATGCCGGTTTCATCTCCGTCAGATAATCAACCTGCAGCGTGTTGTCGAGGGTAATAGAGACAACGGTGCTCCTGAGTGTCAGCGGGCGGTTGAGCACCATTTGCTCGGTGGCCGAGTCGTTTTCCTGCTGCCGCAGTTTGGCAAACGCCACCCAGTAATCCTGCAACGCATCCAGCTCAACGGGCTGATCGGGGCGAAGGTTTGCCGGGGTGGCCGGGGCCTCGTCTTCGGCAACCATAACCTGTGCAGGGCCAGCCGTGAGCGACACCGTGGAGCGCAACCGGCTGGTGGCCGGGCGGGGCAATGGTGCCGTTTGGGATCTGGCGGACAATGCTATTGCAACGCCATTGTTTGCAGCGGCTGGAGCCAGGCCGTTTCGGGCGTTTTCGGTGGGCATCGCTTCTGGGCTGCGCTGATTGTCGGGTACGGGTTCGTTCGTGATCGGGTGCTGATGAGTTAGCGAACTGCCGGATGGGGCAACATCACTTTTTTTTTCGTTCCCCAGCTCGCCGGTCAGTTGGGGGGCGGTACTGTTTCTGGCACCATTGGGCGCGGCCCCGGCGGGCCATTCGGGCAGGGCATCCCAATTGAGCAGGTTCCGCAGGTTGGCCAGCTTCATCAGCCACAGTTCGGTGTGCAGCCGCTGATCTTTGGCTTGCTTGTAGTGCATGTCGCACTGCCCGCCAATGCTCAGTGCCGACAGCAGAAACGTCATGGGTGCCCGGGCGGCCTGGTCGAGGTATTGCCGCCGAACGCTTTCGGTCACCTGTAGCAACTGCACCGTAGCGGCATCTTTGCAAACCAGCAAATCCCGGAAATGGCGGCACAAACCCACCACAAACTGATGCCCGTCGAAGCCCTTGCGCAGGATTTCGTCCAGCGTCAGTAGCACCTGCGGCAAGGTGCCCGCCAGCAGCAGATCAGTTAACTTAAAGTAATAGTCATAGTCGAGGATGTGCAGGTTCTCGAGCACTTCTTTGTACCGAATGGTGCGGTCGGCGGAGAAAGTCACATTCAGGTCAAACATGCTCAGGGCATCGCGCAGGCCACCGTCGGCTTTCTGGGCGATAAGATCAAGGGCTTCGGTTTCGGCCCCGATGCCTTCTTTGCGGGCAATGTCGGCGAGATGGTCGGCAATGTGCTGGGGCTGAATCCGGTTGAAGTCGAAAATCTGACAGCGCGACAGAATGGTGGGCAGAATTTTGTGCCGCTCGGTGGTGGCCAGAATGAAAATGGCGTAGGCGGGCGGCTCTTCCAGGGTTTTCAGGAAAGCGTTGAACGCCTGCGTCGAGAGCATATGCACCTCGTCGATGATATAAATCTTGTATTTCGCACCAGCCTGGGGCGGTGTTCTGACCTGGTCGATGAGGCTGCGGATGTCCTCAACCGAGTTGTTGGAAGCCGCATCGAGTTCATGAATGTTGAAGGAAGCGTTGCGGTTGAAACTCACGCACGACTCGCACTGGTCGCAGGCTTCGCCCTCGGGGGTGAGGTGCTGGCAGTTGATGGTTTTGGCCAGAATCCGGGCGCAGGTAGTTTTGCCGACCCCGCGCGGGCCGCAAAACAAAAACGCCGACGCTAAGTGATTGGTCCTGATGGCGTTCCGGAGTGTGGTGGTAATATGCTCCTGCCCAACCACCGTGTCGAACTGGGCGGGGCGGTACTTGCGGGCCGAGACCACAAAATTTTCCATACCGCAAGGTAACAGGCAGGGGGCAAATTTCAAACCGTTCCGCGCTTCATTACCCGTTAAGGCCGCTCCGCTCAACGCATAACCGCACATCGCTAACCCCCCTGAATATGAACCTTTCCCGGTGCTAAGTAAACAAATAGACACTATATAAATCAAAACATTATAAGCATTATTATATTTATTTCCCTATACTGCGTAGCTTTGCCAACCCAAAGCAACTTGTAACCTATTTTTAACTTAACAAGCAACCTATGTCAACCTTCGTTTATGCTATTCGGACTGGTGCCCTGCTGGTGGTACTGCTCCTGTTCTCATTCACCATTTTTGCCCAGCAAAGCCGGGTGTCCGGTCTCATTACCGATGAACGGGGTGACCCACTGACCGGTGCCAGTGTTGTGCTGAAAAGCACCAGCAAAGGAAGTATTACCGACGGGCAGGGCCGCTACCAGATCGAAAATGTGGCCGTTGGTAGCTACACGCTACAGGTTTCGTATGTGGGGTTTACCAGCATCAGTCGGCCCATCTCGGTGGGTGCCGATGCGCAAACGGTTAACCTGACGCTGGTGCAGGACGCACTGTCGATGAACGAAGTTATTGTAACGGGTACGTTCGACCCGCGCTCCAAACTCGAATCAAGCGTGGCCATTACCACGCTCAACGCCATTTCTATTCAGCAGCGGGCACCACGCGGCACCGGCGACTTGCTCCAGTCGGTGCCCGGTATCTGGGCCGACAACTCCTCGGGCGAGGTAGGTGCCAAAATTGTGGCGCGGGGCTTGGCTCCGGTTGGCAACGATAATGTTGGTTTTCAGTATGTTAGTTTACAGGAAGAGGGTTTGCCCGTTATGGGTGCCCAAATGGGCTTTGCGCTGGTCGATATGTTCCAGCGGGCCGACATAACCACCGCCCGCATGGAGGCCATCCGGGGGGGCAGCGCGGCCATCACGTCGGCCAATTCGCCGGGTGGTATATTTAACTTTATCTCTAAAACGGGCGGCCCCGCATTTAGCGGCTCGGCCCGTCTGACGGGTGGTTTATATGGCAACGGGAAAGGCCTTGGCCGGTTTGAGGGGGAGTTTGGCGGTCCGCTGGCCAAAGGCTGGGGCTATCACATCGGCGGTTTTTACCGGGTCGATGGTGGCGCACGCAACACGCCTTTCAACGCCAACCAGGGCGGACAGGTGAAAGCCAATATCAGTAAAATATTTGCCAACGGCCGGGGGCTGTTCAAAGTCTACGGCAAATACCTGAACGACCGTAATACCTTCTTTAAAGAAATTGCGCTCGATAACAGCCTGACCAAAGGCTTTGACGGCGGCATTGGCGATCCGGTCGATATCAACTACTCCACTACGTTTATTGACGTGAACGCGAAGGTGCCCCTGGCCGACGAAATTCGCAAAGAAAACCTCGGTAACCTGCCCACCCGCAACTTCAACGCCCGTAACGGAATTATGAACAAAACGACGGCTGTTGGGCTTGATTTCAGCTA
>JAYVAP010000017.1:0-2047 GCA_043750915.1 Spirosoma sp.
TGTAGGTTGGCCCCGCACTGGCTTTTCTGGACTTTCCCACCATGAGCCGTTTGTAGTTCAGAATAAGCTGTTGAGCAATGGCTTCCTCCTCAAGAGTAACGTTTCCATTACCACAGGGCAATTGCGCGAATACCGGAAAATTGAGTAGAAAAAAAAGGCTGAACAGTACGCGTTTAGGCATAATTAAGAACGGTTATATTGAAAATACAAAAGAATGTATCTTTCAACATAACCGCAAAAATACTTAAACATTTATATTAGTTATTTTCACCAGCCCCTCGTGCCGTTATTTTCACCCGGCACAGATACCCGTCGGCGGTAATGGCTGTTATTGGCCTAAAACTTTTTTAAATTGGGCAAGACTAACCACTCGAACTGATGGGAAAGCGGGTGGTTTAACGGTATTGAAATGACGGTCGTTAGTGACTAAATAATCTACATTCATGCAAAGTGCGAGATCCGAAAATTTGTTGTCGTCCGGGTCAGCTTCTATTTTAACGCGAACTATGGGATTATGAGATTGATTTTTGGGGTTTTAGGTAGCACATGAGTTGGGAAAGTATATTTTTGGGGTGCAAACCATCCAAAACATACCCCCCAACTCCTATGCTGACCGAAATTTACTGCGACGTGGACGATTTCTGCAAGGCCAATCAGACTTTACTCGCCAAAATCTTGGCCGCCACCGGATTCTACAAGAAACCCCATCCAAGCCAGTTAACCCTGGCCGAAATCATGACTATTCTCATTTATTACCATCTCAGCCCTTACAAACATTTTAAAGCCTACTATACCCGTGGGATGTTAGGCGAACACCGACGCGACTTTCCGAATCTGGTCAGTTATGACCGCTTTGTAGCCCTCATTCCCCGCGCCCTATTTCCCTTGATTTTGTATCTGGCCCATCGGTGCCGACGCAGTTTACGAACTGGCATCTACTTTATCGACTCCACCCGCTTAGAAGCCTGTGACACCCACCGGGCGCATCAGCATCGGGTACTAAAGGGCTTTGCCGGTGGGCCGGGCCGCCGACGCGGAAAGACCTCAATGGGGTGGTTTTATGGCCTGAAACTCCATCTGATAATCAATAGCTTAGGTGAAAATATTCATGTTCGCCTGACCGATGGCAGCACCGCTGATACCGAACCTAAAGTGCTATTCTACCTCACCAATGACCTGGTTGGGTGGGTATTTGGCGACAAAGGGTATTTGGTCAATGCGGAAAAGCAAGCCTTTGTGGAACATGAGGGTCGGGTCTTTTTTGCGGCCAAACCTCGCTCCAACATGAGTCCTGCAGACTTGCCTTTGGCGGCCAAGCGGTGGGCCAAAAAACGGGGCTTGATAGAGACAGTAATTGGTCAGAATAAACAAGTATGCGACTTAGAGCATACACGTCATCGTTCAGCGACTAATGCTTTTGTCAATATCTATGCCAGTTTGGTAGCTTGTTCGTTTTTCGAGCGGAAGCCAAGTGCTTCAATAGAGTTGAGCGATAGACTATTGCCCATTGGTCAACCTGACTGGGTTTTGGCCGCTTAAATTATCCCATAGTTCGCGTTAACTCTTAATTCTATTCCCCCTTAATCACCCGCACGGTTTGCCTTTCAGCACCGGCTTGCACCTGCAACAGATACAGACCTGCTGAGCGACCTAAGCGAACCCGAACCGTTTCAACAACGCTGGCCTGCTTCACACCTTGCTCCAACTGCAATCGACCGGCGGCATCTATCGTCTGAATAGTCAGTGATTTGCCCTCGGCACCGCGCACTTCGAGCGACACCACATCGCCCGACGTTGGGTTGCCCAACACACGCACGCTCAGCCCTGCACCCGATTCTGTGCTGGCTACGCGGGACGTTCCGGCGCAGAATGCCCCGAAGTTAAAGGTAATGCTGGTGGTGATGCCACTTTGCGTTGCTGTGATAACCAATGGTTTAGGGTCGCCCCGC
The DNA here is from genome assembly GCA_043750915.1 of Spirosoma sp. Lineage (GTDB taxonomy): Bacteria > Bacteroidota > Bacteroidia > Cytophagales > Spirosomataceae > Spirosoma. The sequence continues at coordinate 1,950 of JAYVAP010000017.1, forward strand.
AAACCCGGCTCCACGGTGCCGGTGTTACTGGTGGCCGAAGCCCGCTGCACGCCCACCGCTGTGTAGGTAATGGTGGTTCCATCGCCCCCGGCGGTGTT
>JAYVAP010000018.1:0-5964 GCA_043750915.1 Spirosoma sp.
GGTAGGTCAGCTACAAACGGCCGAATACACCCAGGAAGTGGCATTGGCAACGGTGCAGCGCGATGCTTATATCAAAAAAGTAGCCGGGTCTATCAACGAAAACACGGTGCAGTTTGTCAGCGATGCCAAATCGCTAAACGACGGCAAGGCTATTTTTCTGCAAAGCTGCGTGGCCTGTCACGGTCAGCAGGGACAGGGCGGAGTTGGCCCTAATCTTACCGATGAATACTGGCTGCACGGGGGCTCAGTGAAGGCTGTTTATCGCACCATCTCCGAAGGTGTTGCCGAAAAGGGGATGATGTCGTGGAAAAAACAGCTTAATCCCCTGCAGCTGCAGCAGCTATCGAGTTACGTCCTGTCGTTGCAAGGCACTAAACCCGCCGGAGCCAAAGAAGCGCAGGGTACCAAAGAAGTGCAGGGTACCAAAGAAATTGTTTTGCGATGAATGGCTGGGCCAAAGCCCGAAACACAAACCCTATGACACCGGTTGTTAACGACCATTTTCGCTCGCATCTGCCCAATCAAAACGAGCAGGGCGGGCGCAACTGGCTTTACCCGAAGGCCACTACAGGCCGCTATACGCGCTGGCGAACGGTGGTGGCCTGGATACTACTCGTAGCTTTCGTTGCCGGGCCGTTTGTGTGGATCGACGGGCATCCGCTGTTTCTGTTCAACGTGCTCGAACGCCGGTTTGTCTTTTTTGGGGTTATGTTCTGGCCGCAGGATTTTTACCTCGTAGCCATCGGGCTGCTCACATTTATCGTGTTCATCGCGCTCTTCACGGTGGTCTATGGCCGCCTGTTTTGCGGCTGGGCCTGCCCGCAGACGATTTTTATGGAGATGGTTTTTCGTAAAATAGAAATATGGATCGAAGGCGATGCCAACGCCCGCCGACGGTTGGACAGCGGCCCCTGGACCACCGCGAAAATCCTGAAAAAAGTGGCTAAGCACAGCGTCTTTTTTCTGGTTTCGTTTCTTATCGCCAATACCTTTCTGGCCTATCTCATTGGCCGCGACGGGTGGATGCCCCTCGTCACGGCCAACCCCGCCAATCACCTCGGCGGCCTGGGAGCCATGTTGGCCTTCACGGGGGTCTTCTACGCCGTATTTGCCCACGTCCGCGAAATTATCTGCACCACCATTTGCCCGTATGGCCGGTTGCAAAGTGTGCTCTTAGACAAACATTCGCTTGTGGTAACCTACGACTATGGGCGGGGAGAGCCAAGAGGCAAACTTAAAAGAAACGAACCATTGTTTCCGGTTGTCAACACACTGGCAGACAAGGGTATGCAACCCATTTTGTTCACAAAAAAAGGCGATTGTGTGGCCTGCGGCCTGTGCGTACAGGTTTGCCCCACCGGGATTGACATTCGCAATGGCACTCAGATGGAGTGTATTAATTGCACGGCCTGCATGGATGCCTGCGACGAGGTGATGACCAAAATTAACCGACCCCACGGATTGATTCGGATTGATGCGCAGCGGGGTATCGAAACGGGACAGCCGTTCCGGTTTACAGGCCGGTTAATGGCCTACTCGGCAGTATTACTGGGTTTGCTGAGCCTGTTGGGCTTTCTGCTCGTCAGTCGCCCGGCTCTGGATGTCACGGTGCTGCGCGCGCCGGGGCAGCTGTTCCAGCGCGAAGCAAACGGGCGTGTGGCCAACCTGTATTCGCTGGGAGTAATCAACAAAACATACCGCCCGATGCCCGTTCGGTTGCGGCTGAATCGGCCCGACGCGCAATTGCGGTTTGTGCAGCCGCTGAGCCGGGTGCGTCCCGGCGAACTGGCCAAAACCATGTTCTTTATTACCTTACCCGCATCGGCCATCCGGCAAAACAGCACCAACCTGACCATTGAGGTGCTAACAGATAAAAGTGTTATCAATACCATCGAAACCTCATTTCTGGGGCCTATAAATCCATAAATATATGAACTGGGGCCAATCTATAATACTGGTATTCATCTTGTTTGCAGGTTTCATCGGCACGCTCGTGGTGCTGATGAGCCGCGAACGCATCGACCTGGTGCGGGCCGACTATTATCAGGACGAAATTGCTTATCAGCAACACATTGACCGGGTGGGCAACACCGCCCGGCTAAATACTCGGCCTGAAGTGACTTACCTCCGCGACCAGCAGCAAGTTGTGCTGGTGTTGCCCCAATCGTTTTGCCGGGGCGAAGTTATTTTTTACCGCCCCGCCGATCAGCAGCAGGATTTTAAAGTTATGATCCCGGCGCAACACGCTACCCATCAGGTTATTACGACCAGAACCCTGGCCCGGGGCCACTGGCGGATTAAACTGAGCTGGTCCGACGGGAAGCAGGATTATTATACCGAAGAGACACTGTTTTTATGAATATGACCTGGGCAGTGGTCGCCCTGACAACGGGCCTGGCAGGGAGTCTTCACTGCGTAGGGATGTGCGGCCCACTGGCCATGGCGCTGCCCGTTGGCCGGCTGCCCGCCAGTCAGCGAAAAATGGCCATGAGCCTATATCATGGCGCGCGGATAGTGGCTTATGCCGGGTTAGGTGCGGCCATCGGCACCGCTGGTCAGGGGCTGCTGCTGCTGGGTCTGCAACGCCCCCTGTCTGTTGGGGCGGGGCTGTTTCTGATCAGCTGGACGCTGCTTTTGCAGGGCCGGTTTGCCGGCCTGACCGCCACCAAATCATTGCACCGACTGGCGAAGCCGATGCGCCGGTTTCTGCAGCACCCCTCGCCGGGGGCTTTTGCCGGTTTTGGCCTGCTCAATGGCCTGTTGCCCTGCGGCTTTGTTTGGGTGTCGCTGGCGGGGGCTATCAATACGGGCCATGCCGTTGACAGTGCGCTGTATATGGCCGCCTTCGGGCTGGGTACTGTCCCGGCTTTGCTGGCCGTTCGGTCGGTGCCCGGGTTAGTGGGGCCGGTGGTGCGCCGGCATTTCAGGCGGCTGATGCCCGTGGCGACTGTTATCCTGGGCCTGTTGCTGCTTATCAGGGGCTTTTATCCGGCACAGGCTACAGAAACGCCCGGCGGCATACCGTTTTGTCACGGCAGCATTGCCGGAGCAGGCAAACACCAGTAGGCGGCTGCTACAGCCCGTTGCTCTGGTCGAGCAAAAACGAAGTCAACGCGAGTTCCTCACCGGGCAGCATCCCTTCTTTCCGCCATCGCTCCACACCTTCCTGCACCAGCACCTAAGCCGGCAACTGTTGCAGATGGAAACTCCTGACCACCTCGGGGTGCAGCAATTGGTCTACGGTAAGCACCCGCAACTCCGGCAGGCGTTGTTGTAACCGCTGAGCCAGTGCCAGCAGGTCAGCCCGTTCCTGAAGGGACTCGCCTGGTGTGGTAGCCGGTAGAAAGCAAAGCAGCATCGCTTTGTATACCGAGGTACTGATTGGCTTAGTCGGGTTGGTTTCCATTGCAAAAAGGTTATCCGGCCCGGCGCGTACCCGCAATCGGAATATGGCCGTAAAGTTGACTATTTGTCCCGGTCGGTTGCCTGATGCCCGTCAGTAGCCGGAATGATTTTTACCAGACCACTTTTGGCGTTAACTTTAACCCCCACCTGTACACTACTGGCATTGTTAAGCCGCCAATAACTTGAATCAGTAATGGAATTACCTGCCCAAAGCCCTGCTTTAGCCGACTTGCTTTTTGAACAAAGCGACGATTTTATCGGCCTCTATGATGTGGCTGCCGAGCGGTTTGTGCGCGTCAACCAGGCGGGGGTTCAATTGCTGGGCTTTGACTCTAAGCACGCGTTTCTGACCCACCCGCACTGGTCGCAGTCGCTGCGAAATCCGCCCCTCACCAACCACGAACGGGCTACGCTGATTCGGCAGGCAGTGGCCGGGGAACACCACGACGAAGTGATTGAGCTGGAACGATTGGACGGCAAAACGTTTTGGGGGCGACTTAACATCAGGACATTCAATGACGAGGGCCGGCTGTTTGTTATGGTCAGAATGCTCGATCAGGACCGGCTTCACCGTGCCGAGCAAGCGCTGAAACAAAGTTTATTGCGTTATGAAGCCGTATTTACCCATGCTACCATCGGCATCATCGTCTCTGACCGGCAGGGGCGCATTATCTCACTCAATAAGCTGGCCAGGCAGTTGTTTGGCTATCCAGACGAGGAATTGCTGGGTCAGTCTATTGATGTGCTGGTCCCCGTATCGGTGGAGCGACACCACCAAAAACTCCGGCAGTCGTTTGTAGATGATCCTCAGGTGCGGGCTATGGGCCACAACCGCGACCTCCACGCCCGGCGAAAAGACGGGTCGGTGTTTCCGGTCGAAATCAGTTTGGGGTACTTCCGACTCGAAGCGGAACTTCACGTGGTAGCCTATATCATCGACACTACCTTCAAGAAAGAAGTCGAACACGAACTGCTGGCGCACCATGACCGCATTGAACGACTCAATGCCGAGCTGGAACAGAAAGTGGCCGACCGCACCCATGCCCTGCTGCAGATACTCGAACAGCTCGAACAATCGAAAAACGAACTCTCTGCCGCGCTGGCTGTTGAGCGCGAACTGGGCGAACTGAAATCGCGCTTTGTGAGCATGGCCTCCCACGAATTTCGCACGCCCCTAACGGCGGTGCTGACCTCTGCGGCCCTGATCGAAAAATATACAGACACGAATCAGCAGGATAAACGCCAAAAACACCTGACCCGGATCCGCTCGTCGGTGAAGCACCTCAACGATATATTAGAAGAATTTCTGTCGGTAGGGCGAATTGAAGAAGGGAAAATAGAAGCCCATCCCGCCCAAACCGACATCGGCCTGCTCATTACCGAGGTAATCGCTGATATACAGGAAATGCTCAAAACCGACCAGCGTATTGAAACAGAGCTGGCCTGCCCGCGCCCCATCTGGCTCGATCATTCGCTGCTGCGCAAAGTGCTGGTCAATCTGCTATCCAACGCCATCAAGTACTCGGGGTCTGGCTCGGTCGTGCGGCTGCAAAGTAGCTGTGCCGATGGGCAACTCACGCTGGTGGTCGAAGATCAGGGCGTGGGCATCGCCCCCGACGATCAGCAGCACCTGTTTAAACGCTTTTACCGCGCCAACAACGTAACCAACATACCCGGCACGGGCTTAGGCCTGCACATTGTGGCTCAGTATAGCCAATTACTGAAGGGCACTGTATCACTGAAAAGTGAGCTGGGCCGGGGCACCGTCGTTACCCTGATACTTCCCTATGAAAACCATTCTGTTTATTGAAGACAATGATGTTATCCGCGAAAATACGGCGGAGATTCTCGAACTGACCGGCTATACCGTACTGACGGCAGAAAACGGTAAAATTGGTATAGAAAAAGCCTTGGAAACGCGGCCTGACCTGGTCATATGCGATATTATGATGCCCGTGCTGGATGGGTACGGCGTGGTGCAGATTTTTAACAAAAACCCAAACTTATCGGGCATACCGTTTATTTTTCTGACCGCCAAAACCGAACGGAACGACTTCCGAAAAGGTATGGAACTGGGTGCCGACGACTACTTGACGAAACCTTTTGAAGAGTCGGAACTGCTCAGCGCCATTGAAGGCCGGCTCAACCGGTTCAATCATCTTTTGTCGGCTACACAGCCATTCGACGAATCGGCAGCATCCGCCACACAGTCTAAAGAATATCCTGTGCAGGCCCGGCAAACCAACGACCTGGCCAGTTTGTTGATGGATCGCAAGGTACACGCCGTTCGTCGGAAACAATATCTGTACACGGAGGGCGATGAACCCATGCGGATGTATTTTTTGCAAGCTGGTAAAGTAAAAACGGTGCGCACCAACGCCGATGGGAAAGAACTCATCACGGGCCTGTACGACCCCGGCGACTTTTTCGGCTACCTGGCCTTGCTCCACAAGCAGGACTATGCCGACTCGGCGGTGGCCTTAGAAGATTCGGTGGTGATTTATATCCCCAAATCGGATTTTGAACAACTGCTGACAGGCAATGCGGAGGTGAGCCGAC
>JAYVAP010000019.1:0-4512 GCA_043750915.1 Spirosoma sp.
CTGGCCCCCGGCTCCATCCGGGCGTTCGCAACCCGGTCGGGCCTATCCAGGCTGGGCCACGTCAGGCCGGACCTATCCAGGCCGGGCCACGCCAGGCCGGACCTATCCAGGCCGGACCTATCCAGGCCGGACCCTTACGCGCTGGTTTGATGTGCTCGATACGCCCGCACCCGACGGTCTTGTGTTCGAGCCGGTTCCGTTCAGTCACCCTATCTGGGTCCTGTATTCGTCGGGCACCACGGGCAAGCCCAAAGCCATCACTCACAGCGTGGGCGGGTGCCTGCTCGAACACCTCAAAGTGCTGGCCCTTCACCAGGATGTGCGCGTGGGCGACCGGTATTTCTGGTATTCGACAACGGGCTGGATGATGTGGAACTTCGCCATTGGGTCCATGCTGCTGGGGTCAACGCTGGTACTCTACGACGGGGCCGCTGGCTATCCTGATCTGAACGTGCTCTGGACACTGGCCGACGAAGCACGGGTGGCTCATTTTGGGGGCGGAGCCGCCTTTTTTACGGCCTGTATGCGGGCGGGCCTGAAACCAATGGATACGGTCAGGCTACCATATCTGCGCACTATCGGTGCTACGGGGTCGCCGTTGCCGCCCGAAGGTTTTCGGTGGATATACGACTGCGTGAAAGCCAATGTCTGGCTTATTTCGTTCAGCGGTGGCACCGATGTGTGCAGCGGTTTTGTGGGGGGCAATCCGCTGCTGCCCGTCTACGAAGGCGAAATTCAGTGTCGGTTGCTGGGCTGCCACGTCGAAGCGTTTGACGAAAACGCGCAGCCCGTGCGGGGCAAACTGGGCGAAATGGTTATTCTGGAGCCGATGCCCTCCATGCCCGTCTACTTCTGGAACGACCGGAACGCCGGGCCGCTTAACAATGATACTTACCGCAGAAGTTATTTTGCCGACTACCCCGGCATCTGGCGGCACGGCGACTATATTCGCATCACGGAGCGCAACGGCGTTATTATCCACGGCCGGTCCGACGCTACGCTCAACCGCGACGGGGTTCGCATTGGCACGAGCGAAATTTACAGTGCCGTTGAGCAGATGCCCGAAATAGCCGATAGCCTGGTAGTTGGGCTGGAGAAACCCGGTGGCCGTTACTATATGCCACTGTTTGTGGTGCTGCACGATGGTTTTTCCCTCACCGACAGTCTCATCGGGCGCATCAAACAAACCCTGCGCACGCAGTTTAGTCCCCGCCACGTGCCCGATGCGGTGTATGTTATCGACGAAGTGCCCTACACCATCAGCGGCAAAAAACTCGAAACACCCGTCAAGAAAATCCTGTCTGGTGTAGATCCATCCCTGGCTACCAACAAAGATACCCTGCGCAACCCGGCTTCGCTGGATCAGTTTGCGGGTTTTGTGATGGCAGATTAAGCAGGTGGGAAATGACCCCGTTCGGGCATATTTTTTTTAGGACAGGAGGCTCATTCTGGCAAACATTTCGCTACCTTTCAACCGTTATGAACTTGTATAAAGCATAGCGCAGGCAGCCAGACAGCAACATGAAAAAAGACGACGAATTTAATGATGAATCGACCCACCAGCCGGGCCAGCCAAACAGCCCCTCCGGAGGAGACATTCAAAACAGCAGGGCAACCGTCCGGCTGCCCATGTTGCTGGGCGTGACCCTGGCCGGTGGCATGCTCATTGGGGCTACTTTTTTTGGTGGTGCCAAAAGCATCAACAACATTGGGCGCGGTTATACCAAATACCGGGAAATTTTGCAGCTAATCGAAAATAACTATGTCGATTCAGTCAATACCGATGAGTTGGTAGACTACTCCATCGAGCAAATGCTCCACAAACTCGATCCGCACACAGCCTACATGAACCCTCAGGATGCCATTGCGGCCCGGTCGCAGCTCGAAGGTGGTTTTGATGGGATCGGGGTGGAATTTAATATCTACAAAGATACCGTGTATGTAGTGACACCCATTTCGGGCGGGCCGTCGGAAATGGCGGGCATCCAGAGTGGCGACAAAATTATTAAGGTCGATGAAACGCCCCTGGCCGGCGGAAAGATAGATAACAGCCTGGTTTATAAGGCCCTGCGGGGCAAACGCGGTACGCCCGTGAAAATGACCATCCTGCGCCGGGGACAGGCGGGACCGAAAGTGTTTACCGTTACCCGCGACCGGATTCCGACCTACTCTGTCGATGCGGCCTACATGGTGGATGCCAAAACAGGCTATATCAAGGTCAACCGCTTCTCCGAAACAACCTACGACGAGTTCAAAACGGCCCTCGCATCGCTCAAAGCGCAGGGAATGACGCAACTGATGATGGACCTGCGTAACAACCCCGGTGGCTACATGGACCGTGCGACCAACATTGCCGATGAATTTATTGCGGGTAACAAACTGCTGGTATACACCGATGGGAAAGATAACCGGTACGACCGCCAGACCCACGCCCACATAACCGGCCAGTTTGAAGAAGGGCCGTTGGTGGTGCTGGTCGACGAGGGCAGCGCATCGGCATCGGAGATTGTGGCGGGTGCCCTCCAGGACCACGACCGCGCCCTGATTGCGGGCAGGCGGTCGTTTGGCAAAGGCCTGGTGCAGATGCCGGTGCCACTCTCCGACGGTTCCGAACTGCGGCTGACCATTTCGCGCTACTATACGCCCAGCGGCCGCAGCATCCAGAAACCCTACGTGATGGGTCAGGAGGGCGATTACGAAAAAGACCTCGAAAAACGATCTAAACGGGGTGAATACTACGTGGCCGACTCCATAAAAAACGACCCCAAGCTGAAATTTAGAACCGATGGCGGGCGGGTGGTTTATGGCGGGGGCGGCATCACACCGGACTACTTCATTCCGCGCGACTCGACCTGGCAAACGCCCTACCTGATTCAGCTCTACGGCAAAAACATTGTCCGCGAGTTTGCCCTCGAATACGCCAATGACAACCGCGCGAAACTCGAAAAAATGTCGTTTGCCGACTTCGACCGGACGGTCATAATCAATGACGAGCAGATGAGCCGCTTAGTGAAAAATGCCACGGACGAAGGCATTAAGTTCAACGAGAAGGGTTATAACCGCGCTAAACCTTACATTCAGACGCAGATAAAAGCCCTGGTAGCCCGAACAATTTACCAGAAAAAGAACAAAGCCGGGCAAAACAACGAATTTTTTCGGGTCGTTGGCCAGTCGGACAACACCTACCAGAAAGCACTTACCCTGTTCGACCAGGCCAACAAGCTCCAGCGGGGTGCCATGACCTACAACCAGCCCGAAAAAAAGTAGTCGGAGTGGCCTGACGGCTGACAATAATAGCCGAACCGGATGGCTCAGGAACCGCCCGGTTCGGCTATTATTGTCAGGATTTTGTTAAGTAGTGATGTTACGCACGGTAAAGTGAGTTGGCGTAATTAGCTTACTTTTGTTGATGAGAGTTGTTGCAACGGTTAATCTATTGAAATTCAGTGAATTGGTACCTTTTTAGGTCATGAAAATTTGGTATATTTTATCGAACGTCTTTCCGAGGATTTAATGCAACTTAGAGGCTTATCACCAGTCTGACTATTTTTAGATAAGTTGCTCATTATCAGCGTTGCAACAACTCTATGGAAAACATACTTGACATCTAGACCGATTATCTCTTGGCCAGGTTCGGTCAGACCAGCGCAACCGGGTTAGCAAACCTGCTCGATGGAGCCATCAAACATGACACCATCACGCGCTTATTGACTCGGCCTGATTTTACCGCAAAAGATGTTTGGCTTGCCGTTAAACCCTTAGTGAGAACCCACCAAAATGATAACTGATGTTTGGTGTTTGATGACTGTATTATTGGGAAAGAATACACCAACCAAAATGAACTTATTTATTGGCATTGGGGTCATAGCAAATGGCGAAATGTGAAAAGTATTAATTTGTTATCCGCTTTTTATTACACCTAAAAAGACAAAAAAAGTACTTCCCCATGATTACCCGTTGCTGTCGAAACAATTAAAAAAAACAATTATATTTTCTGACTTAAAAACCAAAAAATCTAAGCGAACGAGTGATATTATAAAAATAAACTTATACTTTATATTATAGCTTCTCATATTGCTAACATTCTGTCATTCAATTATATACTGGGTGGCAGTTGGTTTGTCTCGGTTGAAAGTACGAAGTTCATTGTTAAAAAAAAGAAGTTATTCATTTTCGACATGAAGTCCAATCGGCTAGCGGCTTTATCTAAAAAAGACCAACAAGCTAGTAACTGATGTTACGTACTCTGTAGCCTGACTACGCGGGAAGGGCATTCAGAATCTACCCAAAAGACTTTTTCTGATCCCTATGAGCATCCCCTGCGTAACATCAGTTAGTAATACTAAGTAACACCCAGCAATTCCCACTAGGAAAAATAAGTCATCCCGGAATTGCAGCTCCCGGCAGCAATTCCCACTTTGCCCTTTAGTACTGTTTTTGCTTAGAATAGTATTACACCGAAAGCTGATTAGCGCATAAAAATCTAAACGTTGTCCTAAGAAATCTCCGACG
>JAYVAP010000020.1:0-2723 GCA_043750915.1 Spirosoma sp.
CCAGCCGCGCCAAACCCGCGTGGAACGGCCCATTACACAGGCTCAGTGTGCTCTTGGCAGACCCGCCTACGGCCTCACCGACCCGCGAAGGCTCCCGTTTTTCATACTCGTCAACCTCCTCGGCGGGCCGGGCATGAACTCAAGGCTGAATCTGAACCTGCGCGAAAAGTACGGGCTGGTTTATTCCATCGATGCCAGCTACACACCCTATATCGACACCGGATTTCTGGGTATTTACTTTGGTACCGATCCGAAAAAAATTGATAAAGCGCACGCCCTCATCAGTAAGGAGATGAAACGCCTGCGCGAACAGCCCCTCACGACGCTGCAACTGCACCAGACCAAACAGCAACTGATTGGACAGTTGGCCATGTCGGAAGAAAGCAACAACAGTTTTATGCTGATGATGGCCAAAAGCCTGCTCGACATCGACCGGGTAGAAGCCCTCAACGATATTTTCAACGACATAAAAGCCGTTTCGGCCCATCAGTTGCAAACCCTGGCGCAGGATGTCTTTGTGGATGACCAGTTCAGCAGCCTGACTTTTGTACCGCAACCCTCCTAAGGACTCATCAGACAGCTATTTAGTGGGAACAACGCGATGCATTGCCGTTCCGGGTCACCTGCTTTACCATGTAAATTGCGGTGCAATAAGCTTTTCAGTCAGACTTATGACTATTCAGGACGCTCAAACCACGGTCGATAACTGGATCAAAACTGTTGGGGTACGCTACTTCAGCGAACTTACCAACATGGCCATGCTTACCGAAGAAGTGGGCGAAGTAGCCCGCATCATGGCCCGGCGCTACGGCGAACAGTCCGAGAAAGAGTCGGACAAAAATAAGGACCTCGGCGATGAACTGGCCGACGTGCTGTGGGTGCTCATCTGCCTCGCCAACCAAACGGGCGTGGACCTGACCGACGCATTTCAGAAGAATCTGGAGAAGAAAAACGTCCGTGATGCCACGCGGCATTTAAACAACGAGAAGCTAAAATAGCCGGGTATTCAGGCAGGCGGGGAATTTCCATCACCGGGATGACTGGCTCAAATAGCCCGACCCGTAGTAAAATTCCACGCGCTGCACTCGGCCGTCTTTGTACCTTACCAACCGGACCGTTTCGCCGGGTTTGGCGGACTGCGGTTTGACCGGCCTTTGTGGTTTCAGTAGTTGCACCGGACCGTTGTTGTTCGAGAGCAGATACACGATTTCATTGCCGATCGAGAGCGCAGCTAACGCTTTGGCATCTCCATCCGCACGAAGACCAGCCGTTTCCGGTGCCACCGCCTGAAAGTGCCCCCGGCCATCGCCCAGCAGTAGACATCCGCGCCCGGCATCGTGCCAGCCGGCGTACGTTTCCGAAGCATACGAATTGCCCGCCAATAGCGCATCGGGCAGGCCGTCGCCGTTGAAATCGCCGGTTTGCATCCCAAAAACGGGCGATATCTGCGCTAAGCCGGGCAATGGATGCCGGGTAAACAGACCACCTCCTTTATTTTCGAGATAGCAGCTTCGTAACTCATTTGCCTTCAAAACAGTGGCGCCGTCGAGGTCGTCGCTCGTGAAGGCATCTTTGAAAGGTTTGTCGGCGTACGCCTGGAAACTTATGAAACGTTTTCGCGCGAAGGTTGGCATCTGATCGTTCAGAACATCGCGAATGGGCACGATGTGTTCTTCGCCCTGCAAAAACTGCGTCAGGATGGGGTCAATCTGACCGTTCCCGTCAAAGTCTTTGGCGTAAAGGTGTAGTGGTTCCTTTGCCGATACGTGGTAGCGGGTGTTGAGACCGAGGTTACCGGCGAGGTAGTCGATGTCGCCATCCAGGTCGAAGTCAGCACCGGTGAGTGAGTTCCACCAGCCCGACAGGGGTTGATCGCCAACTGTTTTTAACGGCTCCAGCGCGAATTTGCCCTTTGTATTTTTCAACAGCGTAATAGGCATAAACTCCCCGGCCAGCATCAGGTCGGGGTCGTTATCGTTGTCATAGTCCGTCCAGAGGGCTGCGCAGACCATTCCCACGTGGCGAAGGCCGGGCACGAGTTGGTCGGTGACATCGGTGAAACGCGACAGGCCGCCGGGACCCCCATCATTTCGCAATAAATAACACCTCGGGGCCATTGGATAACGACCTACGGTTACGCGCCCGGCCCGGAACAGGTCCAGATCACCGTCGTGGTCGAAGTCGGCGGCTACCACACACGAGCCGGACGAGGTAGTGGGCGGGAGAACGTTCTGCGTCCGGGTTAGTTTGCCTTTCCCATCGTTCAGATATAGCCGGTCCTGGTAGATACCGCTACTGTCGGCCTGGCGGCTGCCTCCACTGACGACGTAGAGGTCCTGATCGCCATCGCCATCAGCGTCAAAGAATAGCGAACCCATGTCTTCCAGGTCGTTGGCACCCTGCACCCGTTCCTGAAACCAGCCCGGACTCATCTGTAGAAATAAACTTCGATTCTGCCCGGGATCTGCCCCCACGAACACATCGTCCAGACCGTTACCGTCGGCATCGGCAATGGCAATGGCGGGGCTATTTTTAGCGTACACCTGGGGTAGCAGCGGGGTCCGCTCAAAGTCGTTCAGGGGGGCTTCCCGGTGCCGAAACGTTAGCCCGATGGTGCTTGCATCAACCGTAGTGAACAATTGTAGACCTGGCGCGGGCACGGGTGGTGAAGATGCCGTGGGTTTGTACGGAATCTCATGCACCTGGCCGGCGGTCAGCCTGCC
>JAYVAP010000021.1:0-3085 GCA_043750915.1 Spirosoma sp.
GTTCGTCGGTTTTAAACTTCTTGCCGGTTTTTTTGAACTTGAGCGAAACGACTGATTCCGGCCCCGCACCACCGCAGAAAAAACAGGCACTAAACGGAAACGCCGACAGCACATACAGGTTCGATTCGAGATCCACTGGCAGGACGTAGCCCGTCAGTTCAACGGTTTTGCCGCTCAATTTCTGAATGCCGGGGCCAAACGTCGGGTAGAGCATGTAGACCGATTCTTCGGCATACCACTTTTTCTTGAAGGTAACATCGCGCAGGGTTTCCCACGAGAGTTTTACCGGCTCGACCGAAAAGAAGGCCACCGGAAACAGGGGCCGGGTGGGCGGGGGCGTGGCCGATGCCATGAACGGAATCAGCAGCAAAGCAATCAGCAAACGGGTCATGGCGTTGGGGATGTTAGACGGTAAAGAAAGGGTAAAACTACGAAAAAGATTACTTTTACGGACTCATTTTGTTTAGCCCATCCAAATCGTGTCTGACCTGCCCGACGATAACAAAAAAGACGGCTCGGCAATTCCTGTTCGGTTTACCCGGCTCTATACAACGCTGCTGCTGGTGCTAATACTGCTGCTGACGGTGGGGCAGAGCCTGACGCAGTGGCGGCTTCGCATGGTGCAGGACGATTTGTGGATTATCCGCTACGCAGCCCTGCAACGCCATCAAAGTCAGCAGATTGTGAAGCAGGCTCTGCAACTCACCGACGTGAACGAGCAGGCCACCTTTGCGGCTACCCTGTCCGAATTCCGGCAGGTGTTCCCCGCTTTCGAGCAGTATCACCGGCAGGGCCGACAGGGCCGCGTGTATGAACGGAACATAGCCATTCCCAATTCGGATGTTGTTCAGCAACTCTACGAGAGCATTCGGCCCGAGTTCAATGCCTACCAGCAAAGTGCCCGCCAGCTGATGACGCTGCGGCAGCCGCAGGACGTGGCCCGCCCCGACGTGCAGGCGAGCCTGAAACTGCTGCTGGCCAATGAGAAACCGTTTTTAGAGAAAATTGACCGGATCGTTCGGGAATATACCGGCGAACTGCGGGCTAAACTTGAGCGGTTGCAGGCCCTTGAATTTTATCTGTACGCCTTCACCATCCTGATCCTGATGGGTATCGGCCTGCTGATTTTCCGGCCCGCTGCCCGGCGGCTCCGCGAAACGTTTGCCCAGTTGATTGAAGCCGAAAGCCGCACCACGGCCGCCAACAAAAAATTGGTTGGCGTTAACAAATCGCTGAAAGAAACCCGACAGCAGTTGTTTGAGGCCACCAAACAGCAGTATCAGCAGCAAATTGATGAACAGAAAACGCGGACATCCTACCTGATTGCCGGGCAGGAAGACGAACGAAAACGGCTCTCCCGCGAACTCCACGACGGGCTGGGTCAGATGCTGACGGCCATAAAAATGCAGCTCGAAGGACTGGAAATAAGCTTGTCCCGCCCGTTGCCCGCTAACCCGCAGACAACATATCCCCAAAACCTCAAAACGCTCAAGCACTTAGTGACCCAGACCATTCAGGAAACCCGGACCATCTCCAATAATTTAATGCCCAGCGTGTTGAGCGATTTTGGGGTTATTCCAGCCATAAAAATGCTCGCCGAGAACGACCGCAGCGAAACGATTGATGTGACGTTTGAAACAAATTTGCCGCCAAACCGATCCCGTTTAGACAAAAACGTCGAAATTATGTTATACCGGGTAACGCAGGAAGCCGTTAGCAACGCGGTGCGGCACGCCAAGCCCGCCAATATAAGCATTCAACTCATGGACCGAGGCAACGCACTCCAATTGCTGATTACCGACGATGGGCAGGGATTTAAGTTGTCAGGCCAGCCGTTGTCGGGAAAGCAGTGGCCGACTGGCGAGACCGTTTCTGCCGATAACAGGCGTGCCAACCGCCGACCGCCCTCGCAGGGTCTGAACAACATGCGGGAACGCGCGAAACTACTCAACAGCACTTTTGAAATTCATTCATCGCCGGGGAAGGGCACCCGAATCCAGGTAAATATCCCCCATCAACCGTATTCTGCTCCTCATGACAGCAACTAAAATAATGCTGGTAGACGATCACTCCATCGTCCGCGACGGCATCCGGCTTTTGCTGGAGCAGGCCGATGGCCTGGAAATCGTTGATGAAGCCGGCAACGGCGAACAGGCCCTCGAAAAGCTAAAAAGCTACCACAGTGCGCCCATCAGCAACGGCGCAACCGGCAAGCCCGGTATGCTGCCCGATCTGGTGCTGATGGATATTTCGCTGCCCGGCATGTCGGGTATTCAAACAACGCAGGTAATCAGTCGGCTCTATAAAGGCGTTCGGGTGCTGATGCTGTCGATGCATAACAACGAAGATTATATCCTGGGGTCGGTGGAGGCTGGTGCCTATGGGTACATCCTGAAAGATTCGTCGTCGGAGGATATGATAAAAGCTATTCGGACCATTGCCACCGGAGAAAAATACTACAGTTCGCCGGTGGCCTCCATCATCCTGAGCGGCTACATGGAGGAACTCAAAAAAGGGGACAGACACGTCCCGGCCGTGCGCCAGTCGAAACTTTCCAATAAGGAAAAAGAAATTCTGCAATTCCTCATCGAGGGTATGAGCAGCCGCGAGATCGCCGAAAAACTGAATCTCAGCGTCCGAACAGTTGATAATCACCGCGCCAACATGATGCGTCGGCTACAGGTTCGGAATGCTGCTGAGCTGGTGCGGATGGCCGTTGAGGAAAAATTGATTTGAAACTTTCCCCACCTTTCGTTACGTTTGACCGGAAGACCGGCTCTGATGCCGGTTTTTCAATTTCCTGTTTACTATATTTAATATACCGACTAAAAGTTAAATCAACCACCTTATGTCACTTCGCTTAGGAGACATGGCGCCCGATTTTGGGGCCGACACCACCCAGGGTCCGATTCAGTTTCACGAATGGCTCGGTAATTCGTGGGGTATGTTATTTTCGCACCCCGCCGATTTCACGCCCGTATGCACTACCGAACTGGGCCGGACAGCCCTGCTGAAAGACGAGTTTGGCAAGCGCAACGTGAAAGTCATTGCCGTTTCGGTCGATGACCTGGCATCGCACAACCGC
>JAYVAP010000022.1:0-3151 GCA_043750915.1 Spirosoma sp.
CTGGCTGATTTTGAGCGGGTATAAATCATGTCTATTCCTGATCCTTGTCAGTTCGGGGCTGGGCGAGACCCGGTATGTTTGTATCGGTGTTAAACAAAACTCCAAACGATTATGAAAAACAATGAAACATTGCAGAAAGATGTGCAGGATGCCATTAAGTGGGAACCCCTGCTACACGCAGCCGAAATCGGCGTAACAGCCAAAGACGGCGTAATTACCCTGACGGGTGTGGTGGACAGCTACGCCAAGAAACTCGAAGCCGAGGATGCCGCTAAAAACGTGGCCGGGGTCAAGGCCGTAGCCGAGGAGATCACCATCTCGTTCAACGGCGGGGCCAAACACAGCGACAGCCAGATTGCTACAGAGATCGTCAATGCGTTCAAGTTCAACTGGGAGGTTCCCGAAGACAAAATTCACGTCAAAGTAGAAAACGGCTGGATCACGCTGACGGGCGAGGTGGAGTGGAATTACCAGAAAGATGCGGCCCGGAAAGCGGTCAAAAACCTGCCCGGGGTGATGGGCGTGACCAACAACGTCACGATCAAATCGAACTGGCGCGACGGAATTGAGAAAAGCGATATCGAACGGGCGTTGGGCCGCAACTGGTCTATCGACAGCGAAGATGTGAATGTAGCGGTGTCGGGAAACCGCGTTACGCTCACTGGTATGGTCGAGTCGATCTACGAACGGGACGAAGCCGGGCGCATCGCCTGGAATACGCCCGGAGTCAACAGCGTTGATAATGAACTGGTTATCAACTACGATATGGATTGAGTGAACAGGGGGGAGGTGCAAGTCTCCCCCCTGTTTCATTTTTAAACACGACAGTACAATCAATACCGTCGACAATGAATTGATAATTGATTACAGTGAGTTGTGATTTAGGCAGTGGATCAGCACTAACGGAGTGATTTCTTCCCGTCAGTTTCAGGCATTAAACGATGCGATTTTTTCAGTTGCCGACATCTCGTAATACGATCAAACACGAGGAACAATGAGAGCGATCATACCCGTAAATCAACCTTCGGGTCCCCTGAACTTAATTGAATACGGGGACTTCAGTTGCCCGCGCTGCCGGGAGTTAGCGCAATTATTGACGATCATTTTACCGCAATTTGACGGCGAGATCTGCTACATATTCCGACATTTTCCTGACCTGAATCATCCATCGGCCTTACTGATGGCGTTGGCCGCCGAAGCCGCCCGTCGCCAAAATAAATACTGGGCCATGCACCGGGAATTGTTTGCCCAAACCACCCTTGCTTCTGCCGCTGTCTCGCTTAGATCAGTGGCAGTACTGGCCTCCCGGCTGGATCTCGATGCGGAGTCTTTTCTGAACGATATGCAGAGCGAAACGCTGAAAAAACGCATTTGGACTGAACGGGAGCAGGGCCGATTGGCTGGGGTCGCGGCTACTCCAGTTCTGTTTCTGGGTACCCGTCGTCTGCATGGTAAATTAACGCAGGCCCGGCTGGTTCCTCTGATGCGGCATTATGCAGATCGAAACAAGACCGTGACAAGCCTGGTAGCTCGCCAACATGAATTGGACCGGTGGTCTGATATGAGCTATGATTAATTGTCGAGTGGGTGCAGTGTACGTAAACAATATAAAACGAATCAACGTATGGAAAATTCCAGTTCTGACAAATCGGTTATCCGCCCGGCAGAGACGACTAAACGGTTATCCGGTAAAGTAATTTTTATCACCGGTGGCAATGCGGGTATTGGCAGGGCCTGTGCCTTGCAGGCCGCCCGCGAGGGTGCCGACGTGGTGGTGGTGGCCGATTTGGTCGGTACTCACCATGACGAGACTATGCACGAACTGACCAAATTAGGTGTAAAGTCGCTCTTTGTACCCATCGACGTGGCCGACGTAGCGAGTGTCAAAGCGGCCATAGACACCACCGTGAAGCGATTTGGTCGGCTGGATGTGGCGTTGAATAACGCGGGCATCGGCGGTCCCTACGGTGGCATTCACGACATGGACGAAGTTATTTGGCGGCACATTATCGACGTGAACCTGACGGGTCAGTTTTACTGCGTCAAATACGAGTTGCAGCAATTTCTGAAACAGGGCGGTGGGGTGATTGTGAACATGGCTTCGCTGGCGGGCCTGAAAGCCGAACACGGCCTGGCTCCCTACACGGCGGCCAAACATGGCCTGCTGGGACTAACCCAAAACATTGCGGTGCAGTATGCCGAGCATAATATCCGGGCCAATGCCATCTGCCCATATTACATCGACACGCCGTTGCTGGCTCAGGCTCCGCCCGATGTGCGACAGGGCTGGATCAACGGTACGCCGATGAAACGCTTGGGCCAACCCGACGAAGTGGCGAAGGCATTTATCTATCTCGCTTCTGACGACTCGAGCTATTGCAACGGAACGGAATTAGTATTGGACGGCGGGGTGATGGCTTGATAAAAAACTGAAGACTATGCAAAAACAATCCCTTCCCCTACACCAAAAAGACGGAACGGGTGGGTCTAAGACGGTGACGCTGGCCGACCTGTCCGGCAAAAAAGTCATCTGCAAGACCTTCATTCCGGGTGATAAAATGGCGCCACATCAGGCCGATACCGCTGTATTCGCGCTGCTACTGGACGGGCAGATGGACATCTCGCTGGGTAACGAAACCAGCCGATTTGTGGCCGGTGATTACATAGTGATTCCTGCTAATCTGACTCACTCACTGGTCTGTATGGAAACCGCCCGGTTGCTGATTTACAGGTAGTTGATTCTTTCCTTGGCAATCCATGCACCCTTCCGATCTACGAGACCAAAATCAACTGAACCGTCAATTTTACGCACATGAACAATCAACAAGCCACAGTTGCTGTGTACAATGGCCACGACCTGGTCAACGAAGCCGTTATTAAACTGCACAAAGCGGGCTACAACATGAAGAGCCTATCGATTATTGGTAGAGATTACCACACGGGCAAAAATGTCGCTGGCTACTATAATACGGGCGACCAGATGAAGATGTGGGGTGGCCTGAGTGCTTTCTGGGATGGCTTGTGGGATTTACTCGTCGGCTCGGGCTTATTCATCATTCCCGGCTTTGGGCCATTACTTTTTGCCGGTCCGTTTGTGGCTTCACTCGTGGCCATCCTCAAAGGGGATGGCGTGGTAGGCGAATCAGGGGTA
>JAYVAP010000023.1:0-8845 GCA_043750915.1 Spirosoma sp.
CAGGTTTGGGTCGGAGTAGATCAAATCCGAGACCAGCACGCTCAGGTCGTCGCCGTTGGTTTTGGCCAGAATTTCCCGGAAGATACCTTCAAAGTCGGTGCTGGTGGTTTTTCCTTTCGTTTTGGCCACGGTGAAAATACTGCCCTGCTTAAAAAACTGCGACAGCGACAACCCCAGGTCGTTTACTTCGGTGTTGACCACAAACGTTTTGCCCTGGCCGGGGTTGACTCCGTCAAATGTGGTCAGCACCTGGTTGAGTGCCCGTTTGAAGGTGCCGTTGCCACCGGGCGCATCGTAGGGAAACATGCTGGCACTGGCTTCGAGATAGAGCCGGAGCCGGAGAGGCTGGACCGTGGCCGTTTTGCCCGACAGGGCCACCACGGGTGCTTTTCCTTCTTTGGCCAGCTTCCGGTAGTCGATGTTGCGTTTAATGTAATTTGCCAGTGCCAACTCATCCACGGCTCCGTTGGCCGTGAGTAGTTTAGCCGTTTTTTTGGTGTCGGCGAGGTCTTTCTTTTCTTTCAGAATAAACGTTCTAATGGCATCGGCTTCGGTTGCATCGAGGGCCTTGTCGTTGGTAATGGCATCGCTGATCTGGCTGTCTAACTGATCGGCGGGGCCGGAGCAGCCGGTCAGCAAACCCATCATAACAAAGGCCGACAAGCAAAAACGGGGGTGAATCATGTACGCTAATTGTTTAGGCAGCTCCATCGCTTCCAGACGGGGCTTTTTTTAATGATGGGGACACAGGAGCCGCAAAAGTACCAAAACGACTCACACACCAACGGGCCCGTGGACGATGCGGCATTAATTTTTCTTAAATTTCCCTTTAACGTAACGAAGCAACGGCCCATTTTATGTCGACCGGTACGCAAGAACGATAAGCGGGCGTTTACCTTTGTAGTCTTATCTGCCTGCTATGACATTCCGTCGGTTTCTGTTTGCCCTTCTACTCTTGCTACCCGTTTTGCTCCAGCGCTGTGCCCAGGTGGCGCAGCCGCCGGGCGGAAAAAAAGACACACTATCGCCAAAATTGGTGAGCAGCACCCCCACCCTGCGCCAGCTGAACTACGGTGGCAAATCGGTCGAGCTGACCTTTAACGAGTATGTCAACAGCGAAAACCTCCAGCAGAAAATTACCATTACGCCCCAGGACAGCAACACGTTTGTGGTGAAATCGTTGCCGCAGGGGGTGCGGCTCAACTTTGCCAGGCCGCTGATGCCCAACACTACCTACACCATCAACTTCGCCGACGGCATTAAAGATATCACCGAGCGCAACGTGGCCAAGGATGCCAAAATTGTTTTCAGCACCGGCCCCACCCTCGACTCGCTCTACCTGACGGGCACCGTTGTGGACGACGAAAGCCGCCAGCCCCTGCTGGGTTTTGTGGTGGGGCTGTTTGCCGCTACCGACACGCTGCCCATCAACCGCAAACGACCACAGTACTTTGCCCGCACCGACAGTAACGGTAATTACCGACTTGAGAATGTGAAAGCTGGAGCCTATAAAGTATATGGTTTCGATGATAAAGACCTGAACTTAGTGAACAACACGCCCGGCGAGCGCGTAGCCTTCCGCGACAGCGTGCTCAACCTGACCCGCAACTATACGGGCGTTGATATGGTGGCGTTTCGGGGCTATGGCAAACCGCGCGTCAGCCGCCGTGAGCGCACCGACGAAACACTGGGGCTGGAACTGAGCAGCAGCATTGCGGCCTATAAAATCCGTTTTACCAGGCCCCTGTCCACCACTGCCACCGGGGGCACGGGCGATACGCTGGTGTCGTTTCTGGAAACGCCGAGGATGGTTCGGCTCTATCGCCCCGCCAACCGGGCTGCGGGCGACACCATCAACGTGGTCATTACCGCTGAAGATTCGGTAGGAACCACCACCGACCTCAAAGAGCGGATTTACTTTTCGCCCCTGAAAACAAAGGCCAAAAACCGAATACCCCTGACCGTCCAGATTACGCCCCCGCCCGGTCAGCCCATTGATAATAACCTGGCGTTTACGCTGGTTTTCAACAAACCCATTCTGCGCTACAGCACCGATCTGATTAACATTGGCCCCGACAGCACCAAACCGTTTCGGCTCACGCCCGCCGAGCTGACGTGGGGCAATAACTTTGCCCGCTTAGAGATCAAACGCCCCACCCCCCGCTCCCGCCCGTCGGCCAGCGGGGCATCGGTGGGCGACAGTGTTTTGGTACGGTTTCAGAAAGGTGCCTTCATCAGCGTTCAGGGCGATACGCTGGCCCAATATTTTACCAAATACACCATTGCCGAAGAAGATTCTTACGGGCTGATTGCCGGGCGCGTAAATCGGCCCGATACCAAATTTATTGTGGAGTTGCTGGACGATAAATACGCCGTTGTTCGTACAGTTTATGGAACACCAAATTACAGTTTTGCGCGGCTTCGGCCCGGCCGGTACCGCGTCCGGCTGATTCTGGATGCCAATGGCAACCGCAAACGCGACATCGGCAACGTCCAGAAAGGCCTGCAACCCGAAACAATTATTTATCACCCCGGTGCGGAGGAAGGCGGCCTGATTACGCTCAAGCAAAACTTTGAGTTGACCGACATTGATTTTTAGCGATTGGTGTGATTTGGTCATCACCCCCCTTAGTAGGCCCTAATTTCCTGTCTTTTACGGTATCTCCCCTCAGTAAACCATTGATTAGCCAAACCGACAGCGCGGTGGAGAATCTGCTTTGTTCTTTTTTTTTAATGACTTACTGAGGGAATTACTCATTATTTCATCGGCAACCAATCCCCGAAACACAACACGAACATCGGGCGCAAATGCTCGCGCAGGCACGGCCACCGCCATTTCGTTGACACGCCCTGCACGAATTACAGGATGTGGTACAACGCGACGTTGGCCGGGCACTGACTTCGGTCGTTTTCATCTCCCAGCCTAATGCCAGCATCAGTGAAAACAAACACAGAATCTTTTTCATACAAGTAAAATTGACTCATTCAGATTGTACTGAATGTTTTTGAGACGAAAGAAATGAAGTTTGGTAACAGGGCTAACTGCTGATACGAAAACTGACCGGCTGTTTTTTGCGGTTGCCCCGTACCTTTGCGGATAAAAAGACCAGCCCTATGTACGTCACCCCAAAAAAACAGCTCGGTCAGCATTTTCTGAAAGACCTCGGCATTGCGCAGCGCATTGCCGAACTGCTCACCGGCCACGGCGGCTACAAACAGGTGCTTGAGATAGGGCCGGGAACGGGCGTGCTGACACAGTTTCTGCTCAAAAATACTGCCGTCGAAACCTACGTCATTGAAATAGACCGCGAATCGGTCGATTACCTGAAGGTACATTTTCCCGCTCTGGAGGGCCATATCCTGGCGGCCGATTTTCTTAACATCCGGCCCGATCTGCTGCCCGACAAGCAACCCGGCAACACCGGCACCTTCGCCGTAATCGGTAATTTTCCGTACAACATTTCGAGTCAGATTCTCTTCAAAGTCCTGGAAATGCGCGACCGGGTGCCCGAAGTGGCGGGCATGTTTCAGCGCGAGGTGGCGCAGCGGATTGCTTCGGGGCCGGGCAACAAAGAATACGGTATCCTGAGCGTGTTCATGCAGGCGTGGTACGATGTCCGCTACGAGTTTACCGTGGAGCCGGGCGTGTTTATGCCCCCGCCCAAAGTGCATTCGGGGGTACTCTCGTGCCGGCGAAACGACAAAACTGACCTCGGCTGCGATGAGCGAAAGTTTATGCAGGTGGTCAAGCACGGTTTCGGGCAGCGCCGGAAAACCCTTCGCAATGCCCTTAAACCCCTTAATCCATCCGACGCTGCTCTTGCCAGTGCGTTTATGGACAAACGCGCCGAGCAGCTGAGTGTGGCCGAGTTTGTTGCGCTGACCCTGTTGATGTAACGCGGCCTAAAATCCGTTTTTCCTCTGTTACGGACGACAGTCCGGGTTACTTCCATGACATTCGAACTCACCAAAGACTACCTCGACCACCTTCAGTCGGCCATCGACACGGGCAACGACGCGCTGTTGCGGGCGGAGATGGAAGCACTTTTTCCGGCCGACATTTCGGAGATTCTCTACGAACTGGACCCCCAGCCGGCGCATTACCTCCTGGGTTTGCTGGAGCAATCGGTGGGTGCCGAAATCCTGGCCAACCTCGACCCCAACGACCGGCCACGTCTGCTCAAAGCGTTTACGTCGGCCGAACTCGCGCCCTTTATCAACCTGATGGACTCCGACGATGCCGTGGATTTGCTCAACGAGCAGCCCATTCAGGTGCGCGAAGAAGTAATTGCCCTGCTCGAAGACCGCGAACAGGCCCGCTTTATCCTCGATCTGCTCCACTATGAAGACGGGGTGGCGGGTAGCCTGATGCAGAAGGAGCTGATCAAAATAAACGTCAACCTGACCGTCAATGCCTGTATCGAAGAAATCCGCCAGCAAGCCGAAAACGTCGAGAATGTGTATGCCGTTTATGTGGTCGACGATGGGGGAAAGCTGCTCGGCTTGGTGTCGCTCAAAAAAATTGTGCTGGCCCGCAAGACGGCCAAAATCGCCGATATTTATGACGACGACATCGTCTATGTCGAAACCTACCGGGCGGTGGCCGAAGTAGCCGAGGTGATGCAGAAGTACGACCTGGACGCGATTCCGGTGGTGAACGTTCAGCAGCGGCTGCTGGGTCGGATCACCATCGATGATGTGGTGGACGTGATTACCGAACAGGCCGAAGAAGATATTCAGGTTATTTCGGGATTGTCGGGCGAGGTAGAAGAGGACGACAGCATCTGGCAACGCTCCAGGGTGCAGTTGCCCTGGCTGGTAGCCGGGGCGGTGGGCAGTTTGCTGGCGGCTACGGTCATTACCGGCTTTCAGACCGAGTTGGGCAAGATTGCGGCTTTGGCCGCGTTTATTCCCATCATCGGCTCCACGGGCGGCAACGTAGGCATCCAGACCTCATCGCTGATTTTGCAGAGCTTAGCCGACACCTCGGGACTTAGCGTTACGCTGGGCCGGCGGCTGCTCCGAACGCTGTTGGTGGCCATCATCAACGGCTTGGTGGTGGGGCTGATTGCGGGCACTTATACTTTTCTGATTGGTGAACCACGTTTGTTTTTTGTGGTGGCTGCGTCGTTGCTGTCGGTGGTGTTGCTGGCTTCTTTCATGGGCACCGTCACGCCGTTGCTGCTGAACCGAATTGGTATTAACCCGGCGGTGGCATCGGGGCCGTTTATCACCACGGCCAACGATTTGATCGGTATTGGCATCTATTTTCTGATTGCGCAGTGGTTGCTGACAGAGGTTTAGGTATCTTGCCCCAATTATGCCTAAACTATTAATCTATCAGGCTGTCTGGATATTCACTATATTCGGAACAGACATTTTTGAAAACAGAAAACACATCCACGTCGGCCGTAAAGGAACGATAAAACTTTGTAAAATTTGGCTGGAACCCACAGTAGAAATTGCCAAACCGGGCGAACTTTCAGTAAGTGAGCAACGCGATGTTATACACATCACAAAATTATACCAGAATGAATTAATTCAGCAGTGGAATCAGTTTATGACAGGGCAGAAAATTAATATTATAAAAATTGATTAGTATGACTATAGCCCACACACAGCAAATTGAAGGATACTGGACTGTTATTCCTGTTATACAGTCTATTAGTTTTCCAACTCCAGCCCGCTTACAGGTTGACTTGGAAGATGGACGTACAGTTACTATGTCGCTGGAACGTTTTCCCAGTATTGAGCGACTGACAACCCATCAGCGACAATGTTGGTATAAATATGGCAACGGCTTCTCATTCGACGATAGTGATGAAGTTATTCACATCGAACAGATTTTAGGCAATGTCGATCTATACAGGCACGAACCGTAAAGAAAAATACCTCAGCTGCTACTGACAGAGGTTTAGGTATCTTACCCCGACTATGACCATTCGTTTTGCCACCCCTGCCGATGCCGCAGCCCTCCTGCGTATCTACGCGCCCTACGTGCGCAACACCACAATTTCGTTTGAGTACCAGGTGCCGTCGGTCGATGAGTTTGCGGAGCGCATTCAAACCATTCAGCAACAACTGCCCTATTTGGTAGCCGAAGCTGACGGGCGTGTGCTTGGCTACGCCTACGCCGGACGGCATCGCGACCGCATGGCTTATCAATGGTCGGTCGATACGTCAGTGTATGTTCATCCCGATGGACATGGCCGGGGTATTGCCCGCCATTTATACACGCGCCTGTTCGACCTGCTGCGCCAGCAGGGCTACTACAATGCCTACGCCGGTGTGACGCTGCCCAACTTACCGAGCGAGAATTTTCATCGGGCAATGGGCTTCGCCCACATCGGGACCTATCCCCAGGTCGGTTATAAAATGGGTGCCTGGCACGACGTGGCCTGGTTTCGGCTAACATTACAGCCGCATGAACTTAGTCCCAGCCCGCCCCTATTGATTGGCCAGCTTGCGTGAGGTTTATCTGGTCTCTTTTGCAGAAACCTTACTGAGGAAGTGCGCTATTCCGGATTAAATTGCCGTAACCGCTCTTCCCAAACCCGCCAGTCAGGCATCAATCGTTCCTGTAGGGCGTAGAACGCTTTGTTATGGTGAGCTTCCAGAACGTGAGCCAACTCATGCCACACAATGTATTCGATGCAGCCCTTCGGGGTTTTTATCAGGTCCGGGTGCAGCCGGACAATACCCGACGGACTACAACTGCCCCAGCGTCGGCTCATGTTAATTAACCGGCAGGAAATCGTTGACTTTCGCACCGCATCGGTTGGCAGCCTGCTCAGGCATTTCCTGAAAAGAGGATAGATAATGAACTCCGCCCGCTGGCGATACCAGTCCGTCAGCCGTTTTTCAATCGATTCGGCCGTTGTGCCAGGCCGAATAGTGATCCAGAGTCGTCCCGACCGTAAGGAAACGCTTTCGACTTCGCCTGCCTCAATTTTCAATCGGTATTGACGGCCCAGGTAGTAGCAGGTTTCGCCGGAAATAAACTGCCGGGCAGGTGTCACCTGCTGACCAAGTTGCTGAAAACGTTCGCGCTGACGCAGTATCCAGGCGGCCCGCCGATGCACCCGTTCGGCAATTTGCCCAACTGAGGCCGTTGTGGGCGCTACCACCAAAACTTCGCCGGTGGGTAGCACGCTGATGGACAAGGTTTTCCGGCTACGAAACGTAATGTTATACGAAATCTCAACGGAGCCGTAGATAATGATGTGCAGTTCGGTTTGGTGGACAGGCGGCATCTAATAACGGGCTTTTGCCACCAAAACGAGTTGATCAATCAGTTTGTCGGTGTCTGTTATGCTCAACGCTGCGCCCGCGCTGTCGTTTAAGGCCCAGGCCCAATCGTCCAGCGAATAGCGCAGGCGGGTCATAATCTCAGAGCGGTTTATCCAGTCTACCACCGGAAAGCCCGCATCCGTTAAGAGCGAATTCATGACCAATTCGGCTTGCACAGACCAGTCGCCGAGCAGTTCCGTATTCTCCTGATTAGGCACTGTTTCCCGGAGCAATCCGTAAACAGCCATAGCCGTAGAACGGTGTTGCAGCGCAGCGGGCAGGCCATTGGCCGGACGATCAACGACCTGGTCCTTTGCTGCCGTAACGCGGCTCAGAAACTCAGTTTCCGAAATTCGATCCTGCCGGTACTCTTCCAGGGTATCTTTAATCAGCGCTGATAAAGGCCGGTAAAAGGCCGGGTCTTCGTCCATGCGTTCGGTAAGGGTGCGCTCCATACGGGCCGCAATGGCGTGCGCCCGCGAAGCGGTTCCTTCAATGCTGGCTACCGCCTGCTCAAAATGCACACGGTCGAAGATGTTGACCTGATCGGTGATTTGTATTACTTCATCGGCCGTGACGTGGGTATCAATCAACTTTTGAATCTGTGGCTCATACTGGCTATAGTCCACGGCAAGGGCGTAGATATTGATAACTGTTTTACGCAAATTCTGAAAGAACAACAGATCGTCGCGGAATCGTTGCTGCTGATCATCGGGGGTTTGACTGACAAACGCGTGGCTTGACAGGGCCAGTTTCAACAATCGGCTAAACGTACTTAGCCGCTCGAAGAACACCTCCCGAATGGCTTCATCGGCCAGCAGGTTCTGATAAGCAGGTCGATCCTGCCGGTTGGCAATCGTCTTGAAAACGTCCCACAGCTCGGACTGCGCCTGCGGCAACCGGGCAATTTCCTGGCGGATGTCCGTGACGGTGCCCTCCAGATCAATGCTGTCGAAATCCTCGAAATGGTCGGCGTATAGCTCCAGCGTTTGGGCCAGTTCTTCAATCACCCCGTCATAATCGATAATAAAGCCCCAGTCTTTGCCCGCTGCCTTTCGGTTGACCCGCGTAATGGCCTGAAACAGGGTATGCTCCCGCAGCCGGTCGCAGAGGTACAGGACCACGTTGATCGGATTGTCGAAGCCCGTCAGCAGCTTTCGTACCACAATAATGATATCGGGGGCGGTATGGCTGGTCTTGAACTGTGCCCGCAATATCTCGTCGTACTGCTTGGGCGTGCCAAAGCGGTCCATCATTCGTTTCCAGAAAATCAGCACTTCATTATCCGGCGTGCCATAGACATCTTCGTTGCCTTCCCGGTCGTCGGGGGGCGAAATTAAGACCTCGGTCGTAACCAGACCGATCTCATCCATAAACCGTTTGAACCGGACGGCAGCCTGTTTGGTGGGCACCACCAGCTGACCCTTGAAACCGGTATTTTTCCAGTTTTTTGCATAATGGGTACTGATGTCCCAGGCTTTGGCATAAATGATCTGCTCGCCCGTTTTCAGGGTTTCGCGCCGGCTAAACTGTTTTTTCAGGTCTTCGCGCTGGT
>JAYVAP010000024.1:0-5229 GCA_043750915.1 Spirosoma sp.
CGAAGCCCAGCGCGCTGGGCTTCGACTTTTGTGGGGTATCTAAAGCCGATTTTCTGGAAGCCGAAGCCCCCTTGCTGGAAACGTGGCTCAAAAACGGTATGCACGGCCAGATGAATTACATGGCCAATCACTTCGACAAACGGCTTGACCCGCGCCTGCTGGTCGATGATGCCAAATCGGTGGTAACGGTGCTGCTCAACTACTACCCCGAGCAGCGGCTTCCCGAAGGCGACGCCGACTATAAACTGTCTAAATATGCCTATGGGCAGGATTATCACGTGGTTATCAAAGAAAAACTGAGTGACCTGCTGGTGTACATCCACGATGAAATTGGCGACGTTGGCGGGCGGGCCTTTGTCGACTCGGCCCCGGTGATGGACAAAGCCTGGGCCAAGCGGGCGGGGCTGGGCTGGGTGGGCAAGCATACGAACCTGATTAACCGCGAAATTGGCTCGTTCTTTTTTATTGGCGAACTGATCCTCGACCTCGCGCTCGAACCCGACGGCCCCATCACCGACTATTGCGGCACCTGTACCCGCTGCATTGATGCCTGCCCCACCGACGCCATTGTGGACCCCTACGTGGTGGATGGCAGCAAATGCATTTCCTACTTCACCATCGAACTGAAAGAAGCCATTCCTGAAACCGTTCGGGGCCAGTTTGACAATTGGGTCTTCGGCTGCGACATCTGCCAGGATGTGTGCCCCTGGAACCGGTTTTCGCGGCCCCACCAGACACCCGCTTTTGACCCGCACCCGCACCTGCAAACCTTTAGCCAGCGTGATTGGGAAGAGATTACGGCGGAGGTTTTTGGGGAAGTTTTTCGGCGGTCGGCGGTGAAACGCACCAAATTAGCCGGTCTGCAACGGAATGTAGCCTTCAGCCGACCCGGCGAAAAACCGGCTTAAAGCATCACCGACCCGCCAAACGTCTTCAAAGGTATTATATAAGGGCGCGGGAGCCAGCCGGATGCAATCGGGTTCGCGCCAGTCGCCAATGATTCCCTGTTCGGTCAGGTAAGTAAACAGTTCTTTGCCCCCCGCTCCCACCAGCAGCGACAACTGGCAACCCCGCTGATTGGGATCGCCGGGCGTGAGCACCCGAATGGCCGGAAAGCGGGTCAGCACGTACGCTAAATAACCCGTTAGCCGTTCGCTTTTTTCGCGGAGTGCCGCCATGCCTGCTTCGGCGGTGATGGTGAGTGCAGCCCGGTGCAACGCCAATGCCGGGATGTTGGGGGTGCTGAGCTGCCAGCCAGCGGCACCGGGCTCGGGCAAAAAACCGGACGTCATCTCAAAGCGTTTATCTTCCCGGTAACCCCACCAGCCCGCCAGCCGGATTAACCGCTGATTGTGGTGTTTTTGGTGAACAAAAATCCCGGATACCGCCCCAGGGCCACCGTTGAGGTATTTATAGGAACACCAGGTAGCAAAATCGACACCCCAGTCGTGCAGCCGCAGGGGAACATTGCCGATGGCGTGGGCCAGATCGAAACCAACGGCAATGCCATGCTGCCGGGCTGTTTGGGCAATGGCCGCCATGTTATACAGCTGCCCGGTATAGTAGTTCAGACCACTCATCCAGATTACGGCCAGCTCGTGGGCATGATGGGCAATGGCCCGCTGAATGTCGGTTGTATGAATCAGCGGATCGCCGGGAGCCGAAGCCACCTCAATCAGCGCGTCGGCCGGGTCCAGGCCGTGGTGCGCCAGGTGGGTCTCCAGGGCATACTGATCAGACGGAAAGTCGCCTTTGATGGTCAGTATCTTGTATTTGCCAGCCGGGTCGGGCCGATAAAATGATGCCAGCAACAGGTGGATATTAACCGTTAACGCGTTCATGGGGCACACCTCCAGCGGTTCGCCCCCCACAACCTGCGCCAGTGGCTCCTGGCAGGTAGCGTGATATTGCAACCAGGTTTGCCCCGCTCCTTCGGCTTCCGGACCCGCACCGCCGAACCGGTCTGACCGCAGACCGTTTGACCGCAGACCGTCTGGCCGCTCAAACCAGCCCTCAACGCCCAGATTCTGCCAGGTCGTCAGTTCCTCTTCAATGGCCACCCGCGCCGTTTTGGGTTGCAGGCCGAGCGAATTACCACACAGGTAGGTCAGGGGCTGGCCGTTGCGCTGCGGAATATGAAACCGGTCGCGAAAATGACGGAGCAGATCAGCCTGGTCGAGAGACTGCGCAAAAGCAAGGGTATTTTCGTAGGTCGTCATGTGATCCGGCGGAGTAGAAGGTGCAGACAGTTGACCGATAGCAAATCAGGCACTCGTCCCTATGGACAAGTGCCTGATTGTTCAAATACTAAGTGACCATGGGGAGATTCGAACTCCCAAGCCTTGCAGCACCACCCCCTCAAGATGGCGTGTCTACCAGTTTCACCACATGGCCGGTTGCTTATGCGGGATAAGCCGCTAACGGGGTGCAAAGATAGGATTTCGGCCCTGTTTTGCAAAAAGGGCCAACAAATTTTTCGACTTTTTTTGGGGACAGGTGCTTCGGAAACGGGCAAATTTCCGTACTTTTATGTTTCCAATCATCATAAACAGCCGGACAGATATGGCACTGGAAATAGTCGGAAAACTCATCAAAATATTACCCGAAGTGTCGGGGCAAAGCCAGAAAGGAGCGTGGAGCAAGCAGGAATTCGTGCTGGAAACCCTCGACGCATCGTACCCAAAAAAAGTATGTCTGACTGCCTGGGGCGACAAAGTTGCTGATCTGAAGCAGTTTGCCGATGGCGACACCCTCAAGGCCACCTTCAGTGCCGAGTCGCGGGAGTATAACGAACGCTGGTACACCGAACTCCGGGCTTTCCGCATTGAGCAGGCCGACGGCGGTTCCAGTCCGGCACCGGGTTATTCGGCACCGGCGGCTTCGGCTCCCCGTCAGGCCCAGCCTCGCGCTGCTCAGCCCGCTCAGCCAGCCGGTATGCCCTTCAACACCAGCTTCGACGACGAAGGCAGCGATCTGCCATTCTAAAAAAAGGGCCATAAAAGAAGGGGAGAAGCAGGAAAAGACACGTACACCCGTCACCTCCCGCTTCTCCCCTTCTTTGTTATTGCTCACGTGATCCAGCTGGGATTGGAGCGGGCAGCCGCCGGTGTGGGCTGTTGTTTACGGCGTTGTGGTGCACAATTATGGTCTCCCGTTGGTCAATGCAAGCGATGCTTTTTAAAATAAGCCTGTTTTTCTGCCTGTTGGTCCCGTTGCCAGCCACCCTGGCCGATTCGGGCGACCAGCTCCGGCAGGCCGACTCGCTGTTTGCGGCCGGCAAAGAGGTCGATGCGGCTCAACTCTACGAGACCGCCATTGCCAATGGCCATACCGCCACCGATCCGATGCTGCTTAAATTAGCCAGTGCCTGCGAGCGGCAAAACGACGTGCCCCACCTGCTCTATTACCTGCAGGTTTATTTCGACCGCCATCCCGACGATGCTGTGCTGCGGAAGATGAACGAAATTGCCCGCGTCAACAACCTCAATGGCTACGAGACCGATGACCTCAACTATTTTTACCTCTTCTACCGAAAATACGGCCTCTACCTACTCCTGTTCCTTCTTGTGCCGGGTGCCTACGTGTTTGGTATACTGATGCTCAAATTGGTCAGAAAACAATCCATCGATCAGCGGCAAAAATGGATTGTCCTGCTTTATTTACTCCTTCTTTTACTGTTCGTAAACCTGCCCGAAGGCATGCGGTCGGGCATTATCAGCCACGACCGGGTGTTGCTGCGCACCAACCCGTCGGCGGCTGCACCCGTGAGCGAGGTAATCGGACGCGGGCACAGGGTCAACATCCTGGGCAGCACTGACATTTACCTGAGGGTGCTGTGGAACAACGAGTTATACTATGTTCGGCGAGACGAAGTGTGGGTGATTTAAGTGGGCGGGATCACTCCTCACTGCGGGGCGAAAACAGCCGTTTCAGCCAGCCCTTCTTTTCCTGCGTTTCTTCATTTTGCTCGGCTTCGGTCAGTTTATATTTCGCCAGTGCCCGCAGGTCGGGCTGGCCCGCATCGACCCAGGCAGTATACCAGAAGTCGCCGGTCATTTTCACCGATGCCCGCATTTGCCGCTCCACCTGCCCGCGCAGCCGCTCGTGATACTGCCGCGAAAAATCCGTTGCATATACCTTCACCGTGATGCCGTTTCGCTCTTCAAAGCCAAACTTACGCGTTTCGCCCATCTCCTGCGTGAGCGTTTGCTCAAATCGCAGCACCGAATCCAGGGCTGTGTGCGCGTTGAATACGGCCCGCCAGGCAACTTTTTGGGGCGCGTAAAGGTATTCGGCCGGGCCGGTCAGAAAATCGTAGTCTGCACTGAACAGTTCGGGTAGCCGCGACTCCCAAAACCCATGAATACCCTGCTGGTTGGTTAACTGCCCGTTGTAGTTGCGGGTGGTATGCAGCGGCACGTTGGCATCGGCAATGTAATGGCCCAGATCGGCCGCCACGCGCAGAATTCGCCGAACATCGCGTTGTCGGAAAGCCTCTGTCAGCTGGTATTTGGTGAGTTGAATTTGCCAGGGCACCAGCCCGTGCAGGGCCAGCGTGTCGTCGCCATATCGGTCGGCGGCATCTTTATAATAGCGGGGCAAGGTGGCGGCTGAGGTGTCGGCATAAGCATCGAGATCGATAAAATGGCGGGGTGCTTCGCCCACAACGGCATACCGGCGCCGGTCGGGATTGACCGCATTGTCGGTCAGAAACTGAATATGTTTCTTAAAAAACGGCATCATCTCCACCGGCAACGTAAACACCGCCAGCCGGTTGATCTGCTGATGCGCATAGAACCCCCACTGCGGACGCGCCGACCCGGAAACCGACACCGCTATGGGTGATTTGGTGGAGCACACGAACTGGTTGCGGGTATTGATTCCGAAAAAAATCTGGCCGGATACGACTAACCAAACAAAACAGTGGTACATTTGGCAAAACATGGCACTTTAGGGTTAAATAGTTTAACTATTTGACTAAATCAAGGTGTAATTCCAAACAAAATATTGACAAACAGGTAAAACACAAATAATCATGAATGCAAAATCGAAGGGATACACAGTAATTGTTGTGCTAATGTGCGCATTTGCCTTAACAATCTACGGGGCTTATTCACCTGCAAGAAAAGCCCAAAAACAGCAGATTGTGTGCATAAAATTTAAAAAAGGGGTTGAAAACACAGCTGTGGAGCAGCACATGAACGGTTTTGCGGGATTAAAGCATGAAAT
>JAYVAP010000025.1:0-2262 GCA_043750915.1 Spirosoma sp.
CGAGTCGAAGGCGCTGCTCTACGCCGCGTGCGACCGCCTCGGCCTCGCCTACGTGACCAGCCACTCGAACTTCGTCCTGGTTCGCGCGGGCGAGCGGACGGAGCGGCTCGTCACAGGGGCGCTGGCCAAGGGCATCTACCTGCGCGACCGCTCGAGCGAGCCGGGCTGCGCCGGCTCGCTGCGCATCGCGACACACCCGAACACCCCTACCGCTCGATGCGCAGATAGCCCCCATCCAGTCGATGCTGGTGCGCGATGTAAATGGCGACGGACACCTGGACGTGGTGGCGGCAGGCAACTGGTTCGACCCCGATTTTATGCTGGGCCGCTTTGATGCGGGCGGGGTCAACGTGTTGCTGGGCGACGGGCAGGGTCACTTCAAAGCCATGACCAAACAGCAAACGGGCCTGCACCTGGCGGGCGATGTGCGAACGATTCGGGCCATTCGGATCGGAGGTTCAGGCCGGCTGCTGGTTGGCAGCAATTCGGCTCCGCTGCGGTTGCTGAGCCTGACCCCGGCGCGTGGCCGCTGACTGCTTCCTGTATGACTCCAGCCGAACGTTTGCCTACCGAACCAGCCGACAATCAGCGTCCCCTCTACCCGCATCGGGAGGTGGCCAACGGGTGTGCAGTCCGTAAAGCAGACCCGGAATTGTTTATCCGGCAGGCGTTCGGGCTAAGTCCCGAAAAAGGTACTGGCTGCCTGTGCCGGCGGGCGGCTGATAGAAACGGCTGCCACGCGCTTCGCGAAAAAAAGAACAGCCCGTCCCTCAATCCGCTTAATTTGCGGTGGTGGCGGGCTGCTCGCTTTCTATAACTTCCCCATTCCTGTGCTTCATGATTATTTCTGCCCGATGGCTCACCCTGCTGATAGGATTTTGCCTGACAGTTCGCCCTGTTCTGGCCCAGCAACAACGGCCAAATATTTTGCTGATTATGGCCGACGACCTGGGATTCTCAGACCTGGGATGCTACGGTTCCGAAATTAAAACACCCAACCTCGACCGGCTGGCCAAGGGTGGTATGCGCCTGACACAGTTTTACAACGCAGGCCGCTGCTGCCCCTCGCGGGCATCGCTCCTGACGGGCCTGTACCCGCATCAGGCTGGCGTAGGTGCCATGAACTACAGTGCCGTTCCTTCGCTGCCCGCCTACCAGGGTTATCTGAGCGAACACAGCGTGACCATTGCCGAGGTGCTTAAAAAGCGGGGATACCGAACCTATATGTCGGGAAAATGGCACGTGGGCGATGCCAAAGCCCACTGGCCGCAGCAACGTGGTTTCGATCGGTATTTCGGACTGATCGACGGAGCGGCTAATTATTTTGAGCCGTTCAAACCGTATTCTCCCCTGTCCGAAGCCACCAAAATGGTGTCCGACAATCAGGAATGGCTTCCCACGCCGGGTAAACCATTTTATATGACCACCGCCCTGACCGATTCCGCCCTGACCTATCTCAACGAACCGCGCAGCGCAGACAGCCCGTTTTTTCTGTACCTGGCCTACACCGCTCCCCACTGGCCGCTCCACGCCCTGCCCGAAGATATTGCCCGGTATCGGGGCCGATATGAGCAGGGGTGGGATAAACTCCGGCAGGAACGCTACCAACGCCAGCAACAGCTGGGCATCATCGACAAAAAATGGCCACTGTCGCCCCGATACAGCGAGCAGGTCCCTGCCTGGGACAGCGTGCCCGCGCCCGAGAAAGCCCAGTGGGCGGAGCGAATGACGGTTTATGCGGCCATGATCGACCGGATGGACCGGGAAATCGGCCGGGTGCTGGACAAGCTCAAAGCCACCGGTGCCGACCGCAATACGCTAATACTGTTTTTGTCGGATAATGGCGGCTGTCACGAAGATGTTTACAAATGGGGAAAGCACCGCATCATCCACGATCAGAGCGGTCCCACCGGCGAAACAACCTCGTTTGCGGGCTACGGCTACCCGGGGGCTAACGTGAGCAACACCCCTTTCCGGCTTTTCAAGCACTGGACCGGCGAGGGGGGCATTGCTTCGCCCCTGATTGCGTATTTTCCACCCGGTATCGCAGCCGGTCAGCTCGCTCACCAACCGGCCCATATTGCCGACCTGCTGGCCACCTGCGCCGACTATGCCGGTGCCAGTTATCCCCAAACCTACCACGGCAACCGGATTCAGCCAATGGCGGGGGTGAGCCTGCGTCCGGTGCTGGCGGGCCTGACCCCAAAAAACAGCAACGCCACCGACCGGCCCATTTTCTGGGAACACGAAGGCAACCGGGCC
>JAYVAP010000026.1:0-3415 GCA_043750915.1 Spirosoma sp.
CTCATGCAGTATCAGGCCGGGATGGTGGCCGCCCGCTACATTAACAACCAGCCAGGTCTGGTGCCCCAACCAACGCTGCTATACATGCCCGGCACGGGCGTTGGCGGGGGCAGTTTCTGGACGTATGAATTTTATGCCAGCGGCCCAACCCGCTATGTCCGCTCCGATTCGGCCATGCGGCTTCAGCTTCGGCGCGGGCCGCAGCGGGTGTTCACCACCGCCCGCCTGGCCGACTCGCTGGCCGGGCGGAAATTTGAGGTCCGCCGACTGACGATATTTCCTTATTACCACGTCAGCCAGTTAACCTACGCTTTTCTGAACCACAGCACGCGGCCCCAAACACTGGAGCCTTATGTGCTGGTAACGATCAGCGAGTGACCGGTCGGGTACCCGTTGGCCCACGAACGACATTCCGAAATCGGACAGTTTTTGTCCGATTTCGGACACTAAGCTACTGGCTACATAACGATAAGTGCTTTACTGTCAGTGCATTTGAAAACGTGGCACGGCATTAGCTGAGTGTATAAACAGGAAGCAACCGGCTGACCGGTCTTCGCTCTTTATCTTGTTCGCCTTTTTGCCCGTTAGTAAACATGGATCGCGCCTTACCCAAACGTTTCTGGACCAACCAGCGCCTGATGATTTTCGGCGGCAGTGCGCTGCTGACCGGCCTGCTTGCCTATACTTTTTTCTTTGCCGACCGACGCTCGAAACTCAATGTCGAGAAAGATAAAATCACGGTTTCCAGCGTATCGACGGGGCCTTTTGAGGATTTCATTGCCGTCACGGGCGTGGTGCAGCCGCTCAAAACCATCCGGCTCGATGCCATTGCGGGCGGCTATGTTACCCAGAAAATGGTGGAAGGCGGCAGTATGGTGAAGCAGGGCGAGATTTTGCTGCGCCTGGAAAACCAGAACCTAAAACTGACTTTTCTGCAACAAGAAACCGAAGCCAACCGCTTAGTCAACGACCTGCAAAATACCCGGCAACGGCTCAAAGTGGAACGCTACCAACTCCGCCGAACGCTCTCCGAACTCGACTACCAGCTCGAACAACTGAAAGATACCTACGACCGGCAGGCCAAACTCTACGCCGACAAGGTTATTTCGGAGCAGGATTACCTGAAAGCCAAACGCGATTATGCGGGGATGAACGAACGACGCAAAATTGAAATAGAGTCGCAGAAATATCAGGATGAAAACGCCGGAACACAAATCCGCCAACTCGAAGAAACCCTCTCGCGCACCCAGAAAAATGTGGCCCTCTGGCAACAAACGCTCCAGAACTTGGTGGTGAAAGCCCCCGTATCGGGTATGCTCAGCACGATGGACGTGGAGGTGGGTTCTAATATCAGCCAGGGCCAGAACATTGGGCAAATCGACGATCTGAACGGCTTTAAAATGCGCGTTGGGATCGATGAGCACTACATCAGCCGGGTGTTTCCGGGCCTGAAAGGTCAATTTGAGTTCAACGGTAAAACGCACGGGATGGAAATCAAGCGGGTTTATCCCGAAGTGAAAAGCGGCCGTTTTGAGGTTGATATGGTTTTCCCCCAAGGCGCACCGGAAGGCATCAAACGCGGGCAGTCGTCGCCGATACAACTGGAGTTAGGCAAAGCCGCCAAAGCAACGCTGCTGCCCGTGGGTGGTTTCTTCTCCGACACGGGCGGCAACTGGGTTTATGTGGTCGATAAATCGTCGGGCACGCGCGCGGTGAAGCGAACGATTACGCTGGGCCGCAAAAACCCGGAGTTCTACGAAGTACTGGACGGGTTGCGCCCCGGCGAGCAGGTGATTACGAGCAGCTACGAGAATTTCGGTGATAACGAAGTTTTAGAGTTTTAAGAGAGAATTTTAAACGCAGAGACGCAGAGTTTTAACGGAGAACACAGAGAGAAAAGTCAGTACATAGGGCATAAAGAATAGCTCCGTGAATCTCTGTGAAACTCTCTGTGTCTCTGTGTTTTTAAACCTTTACCAAATTATGATCCAGACAATAAACCTCCAGAAACTCTTCGCGACAGAAGAGGTAGAAACCACCGCCCTGAACGGCATTAACATGGACGTGAACGACGGCGAGTTTGTGGCCATCATGGGACCGAGCGGCTGCGGCAAATCCACGCTGCTCAACATCCTCGGCCTACTCGACAACCCCAGCGAGGGCGCATATAATTTCTACGGCACCGAAGTGGCCAAAATGACCGAACGCCAGCGGGCACAACTCCGCAAAGGCTCCATTGGCTTCGTGTTCCAGAGTTTCAACCTGATCGACGAACTAACGGTATATGAAAACGTGGAACTGCCGCTGCTGTACCTGAAAACGCCCGCCGAGGAGCGCAAACAGCGGGTAGAAACGGCACTGGAACGCATGGCAATCATGCACCGGCGCAATCACTTCCCGCAGCAGCTATCGGGCGGTCAGCAACAGCGTACGGCCATTGCGCGGGCGGTGGTAGCCAAACCCAAACTGATCCTGGCCGATGAGCCGACGGGTAACTTAGACTCTAAAAACGGGGAAGAAGTAATGAAACTCCTCGGCGAACTGAACGACGAAGGAACCACGATTATCATGGTAACGCACTCGCCGTATGACGCGGGTTTTGCCCACCGGATCGTGAACCTGTTCGACGGCAAAGTAGTGACGGAGAATTTTCACGTATAATCAGGAAAACACCTCGCTAAGGGCAAGTTCAATTCTGGTGACAAAGTCATGGACTATCCCATCCGTAAAGAGTGGAGCAGGTTGGTCGGGATAGACAAGTGAAATTGTCCGCTGGCCGGGCGCAATTATCCAGGCTGATCTGACGCCATTGGAAAAGTAGTGGGTGCGAACGGCATCGGTTAAGCGTTCGGGCGTTTCGGTTAGCATCACGATTTCAAAGGCAGTAATCGGTGGTTCAACCCGAATAAGATCATTGAGCCAGTCAATCTGACGAGGGGGAAACAGACCCAGGTCACACGTAAAATCCTGTTCAGGAAACGACACGTCAATACTGGGCAGAATGTCGTACTGCTCACCGTAACGTTCCTTCAGATTGGTCATCAGATTGACCAGGATGGCACCGGCGGCCATTGTCCGGCCCGGATTAATGCCAATGGTCGGTACGTCTTTAGGGATGGGTCTCACAACGAACAGTTTTTTAAAGATAACAAACCAAAACCGACCATGCTTCGCAACTATCTCAAAATTGCCGTTCGCAACCTTCGCCGGGGTGGGTGGTACTCGGTCCTTAATATTGGCGGGCTGGCCGTGGTGCTGGCCGTTAGTGTCCTGCTGTTCTGGTGGGTCAAAGATGAACTGACTTTTGATCGCTTCCACACCGACAGCGACCACATTTACCGCGTTAATGTACACATCGGTAAGGGCAGCGACGAAAATTTCTGGTCATCATCGCCCGCCCCCATTGCCGTGGCAG
>JAYVAP010000027.1:0-8934 GCA_043750915.1 Spirosoma sp.
CATGCTCACAATCGTGTGTACCGATAGCACGAGCGGAGTAGATAAACCAGCCAGAATCAAACTCATGTATTCATAGCGTGCCCATGTCTTGGCCGATCCGTTCCAGCCCAGCGAGAAAGCACCGTAGATATAGCGGGACACTTTACTCTTGGCCCGATCACGAATGGTGGCTAAGTCAGGTAATAAACCCATGTACCAGAACACGAGTGATACGGTAAAATAAGTACTGATGGCAAACACGTCCCACACGAGTGGCGACTTAAAGTTTACCCACAGCGAGCCAAAGGTATTAGGCAGGGGCAGTGCCCAGTAGGCCAGCCACGGCCGGCCCATGTGCATGATAATAAAACTGGCTGCACACAAAACGGCGAAAATGGTCATGGCTTCGGCGGCCCGGTTCACGGCCGTCCGCCATTTCTGGCGAAACAGCAGCAGGATCGCT
Organism: Spirosoma sp.; assembly: GCA_043750915.1. Lineage (GTDB taxonomy): Bacteria > Bacteroidota > Bacteroidia > Cytophagales > Spirosomataceae > Spirosoma. The sequence continues at coordinate 443 of JAYVAP010000027.1, forward strand.
GAAATCAGCGTGCCTGCGTGGCCAATGCCAACCCACCAAACGAAGTTGGTGATGTCCCATGCCCAACCCACTGTTTTGTTAAGGCCCCACACGCCCAGACCTTCCCACCAGGTCCAGCATACGCAGGCGAACCCATAAATGAGCACAACCACCGAGATGGTGAAGGCAATTGTCCACTCGCGGGTAGGTGGCCCTTCAACCTGTCTGCTGATATCCTCCGTCACGTCGGCGTAGGTTTTGCCACCGGTGACGAGGGGAGTTCTTACGGCTGATGTTACATGCGACATATCTCTTGTTCAATTAATAGTTCTGGCAATGGACTTCATACGGGTTACACGCTGTATGGCTCAACTGTTTTCAGGCGTGCCGGATAATAGGCTGCATACGGCACGTTACGGGTTATGCCGGGGATTCCTGCCGGGTTTCCTGTTTGGGCATTTCATCCTTATTACGAATCTTGGTCAGGTACGAAATTTGTGGCCTGACGTTGATTTCTTCGAGCACGTGGAAAGCACGCCCGCTAAGTTCTGTTTCCAGGGTTTTGGAAATAGTGCTCTCGGGGTTGTTCATGTCGCCAAAGGTAATGGCGTTGGTTGGACAAGCCTGCGCACAGGCCGTTTGGATCTCGTCTGGCAAGGGCCGACGGCGTTCTTTCTTGGCCGTCAGCTTGCCTTCCTGAATTCGTTGCACGCAAAAGGAACACTTCTCAATCACCCCGCGCGACCGAACCGTTACGTCTGGGTTAATGACCATCTTGCCAAGGTCATTATTGAAGTGGTAATCGAAATTATCATTGTCGAAATATTTCCACCAGTTGAACCGGCGCACTTTATAGGGGCAGTTGTTAGCGCAGTAACGGGTACCGATGCACCGGTTGTAGGTCATCTGGTTCAGCCCTTCACTGCTGTGGGTGGTGGCCAAAACCGGGCACACCGTTTCGCAGGGGGCATTGCTGCAATGCTGGCAAAGCATGGGCTGGAAAACCACCTCCGGGTTTGCCGATGCCACCTCCAGTGCTTTGAAATCTTCGGCCTCTGCATCGCTGCTATAGTAGCGGTCAATCCGAATCCAGTGCATCTCGCGCCGGTTGATTACTTCCTGCCGACCAACGACCTGAATGTTGTTTTCTGCCTGACAACCTACCACGCAGGCGTTGCAACCAATGCAGGAGTTTAGGTCAATGACCATGCCCCACGAGTGGTTCGGTTTGCCATAGCCGTGCCAGAGCGAGAGCGTAGCCGCTTCGACAGGGCCTTTGGAGGTTTCTACTTTAGGGTTATAGCGCCCGGCCATCGGGTTCTTCTGGTAGTCGGCCAGTTTGGCTTCCTGCACCACCGCCCGCCGACCCATGACCGTGTCGTGCGTTTGGGTCTGGGCAATTTCCCGCGTGCCGCTGGCTTTCTCCACCTTAACGTTCACAGCCGCATAGGTCAGGTAGCCATTAACCTGCGTGACGAAAGGAAATGCGTTTTCACCAACACCATTGGCTGATTTACCCGCTTTCTCCCGACCGTAACCAATTGCTACCGAAACCGTATTGTCGGCCTGACCAGGCTGAACCAGCACGGGCAATTCCATCGACTTTCCGCCTACCGAAACCGTCACCAGGTCATTCTGGGCCAGGCCCATGTCGTTGGCGGTTTTCTGCGACATGGCTGCGTAGTTATCCCAGCACGCTTTCGTAACGGGGTCGGGCAATTCCTGCAGCCAGGGGTTGTTGGCCATCGTGCCCGTGCCCATGCTTACCTTTTCGTACAGGGAAAGCTCCATACCCGTGGTCGGCTTGTAGCGTTGGGTGATCCCGGCTGCCGCCTGCGCCACATTGCCCGCAAACGATGCGTTGCCCGCAACCGCCTTATCGGCACCCGGCTCAAAAACGCCGTCGTGCAGGCACTTAATCCAAAATGCGTCGAACGAACTAGCACCGGTAGCCTGCGGGTAGTAGGTACTGCGCCAGAAATTTTTCAGGTATGTCTGATAATCATTGGGTTTACCGGCCCACGTCAGCAAACTGGATTGAAACTGACGGGTCTTGAAAATATGCGTGATGGCTGGCTGAGCCAGGCTATAAAAACCCTGCTTTGGCTCGGCATCGTTCCAGCACTCCAGAAAGTGAGGAGCGGGCGTTATATAGGTCGAAAGGGAAGCCGTTTCATCGGCCCGGTCGGCAAAGGAAACCGACAAACCTATTTTAGGTAAGGATTGGGCCAGTTCGGCACCACGCGGGTGATCATAAACCGGGTTTGCCCCAAAAAACAACGCAGCACCGACCCGGCCTGCTTTGGCTTCGTCGATGAAGGCATTCATCTGCTGATCGTTGCCCTGCCGGTAGTTGAGGGGTGTGTTCAGATCGATGGTTGTTCCGTAGCTGCCCAGTAAACTGTTCAGCGCGTTCACCACAAGCTGTACATTGGGGTCGTTGGAACCGGATACAACCAATGCCTTGCCGCGCGAACGAGCCAGGTCATTGGCCGCCTTGTCCAGCTCAGGAACCGTAACCGATGCCACATTTATGGCTGTTCCGCCCAGTTTAGCGGCTACCTTATTATAAAGAGCCGCCACAACCAAACCTTCCTGCGATGGCTTGATACCCGTTCGATAATCGGCATTGGCACCCGTCATCGACATACCCGTTTCAAACTGGTAGTGCCGCGACATGGTCTTCTTACCTCCACCAACTGCCCCGATTTTGCGCCCCTGCGCATAAGGCCGCATGAACTCAATGGGTGCTACCCACGTGCCCAGGAAATCGGCGTTTATGCTAACGATGGTATTCGCTTTGCTGAAGTCGTAGGCCGGAATAACTGCTTTCCCAAACGATGCCTGGTTGGCCTGTATCATACCAAACGCCGAATTGGCATCGTACATGATATGGCGGGCACTTGGGTACTTAGCCATAAAATCAGCCAGGACTGCTTTGGTAGCCGGGCTGAGAATGGTCGACGTGATAATACGGATACTACCTCCGCTGGCCGATATAGAAGCCAGCTTGGCACCAATCTCCCGGTCGGCAGTAGCCCAGTCGATAACCGTTTGTCCCCGGCGGGGACCATTCAGTTTGTCAACATCGTATAACGACAGCAGCGATGCCTGAACCCGGGCAGTGGTCCCGCCCTGGGAGATAGCCGACAGTGGATTTCCTTCAATTTTGATGGGTCGTCCTTCGCGGGTTTCTACCAGAATAGGGGCATAATCGCCCCCGTCGGTATAGGTCGACGCGTAGTAATCGGAAATGGACGGAAACGTGGCTTCCGGCTTGTTGAGATAGGGAATGGCTTTATGAACGGGTGTTTCACAGGCAGCCAGCGAAACAGCCGCCATACCAAAGCCCATAACTTTCAGGAAATCACGGCGTTTGGTATCGGAGTTGCCGAGCAGACTATCGAGATCATTTGACGTTTCGGTAAGGTCCGGGTTAGCAAACTCGCTGTTGGCATTTTTAACAAACGTAGCGTCGTTGCGTAATTCCTCAACCCCTTTCCAATACCGTTTGGTTGTATTTTCCATGCGTGGCATTTGTGAATGAACAATGGCTAATGGGTTGGGAGCCGTCCGGCGGCTCCCAACCCATTCAATTTAGTAGTGGCACTTGGAACACTCCAGGCCACCAATGTTGGCTACTTTAAGCGGTTCCTTACTCTCCTTCCGGTGCAGCGCAACCAGCTTATCGTAATACGCATTGTCCTTGGCGTTCACTTCCGTTTTACGGTGGCAGTCGATACACCAGCCCATCGTTAGCGATGACCGTTCTTCTACCACTTCCATTTTCTCAATTTCGCCATGACACGTTGTGCATTGTACATTACCAACGTTTACGTGCTGGGCGTGGTTGAAATAAGCCAGATCAGGCAGATTGTGAACACGAACCCATTCGATGGGACGATTTTGCTCAATGGCGGTGTATATTTTTTGGATCTCCGGCGATTCCTTTTTAATTACCCCGTGGCAGTTCATACAAATGTTTGCGGCTGGTATGGTAGCCGATTTCCCTTTGTTCACGCCCGTGTGGCAGTAGTTACAGTCAATCTTATACTGCCCCGCGTGTAATTTGTGGGAGTAAGCAATGGGTTGTTTGGGTGCGTAACCCTGCTGAATACCAATACCAAAGGCACCGTCGAGGGTAGCTTTTGTCACAACCAGCAGAAAAAGCCAGATCACTATTGAACGAAGTGTGGAATTGTGGAAAGCACGGGACATACCCTCGCTCAGGCGTTGACCCAGCGGAGTTGTCTGCACGCCATCGGCTACGACTCTCACCGGTGTTACGGCTTTCGACAGAATAGTTACAATAACCAACAAAACCCCCAGCACCAGCAGCATAACCACCAGCAGAGCCACCAGCACAACCGTAAACAGGTTAGAGGGACCTGACAGCGACGAGCCGGAACCGGTCTGATCGCCACCCCCGGTTTTCTGCGCAGCATCAGCACCTATTGTAGCCACAACCGGCGCACTGGCCTGGTCGATATACGCCAGAATACCGTCGATATCCCCATCGGTCAGGTTCTGAAAACTCGACATCTGAATTTTCTGGTACTTGTTGTACACCTGCACGGCATAGGGATCACCCGTCGCAATTAGGGCGGTGGAGTTGCGAATCCATTTGTGCAGCCATTCCTTACCGGGTGTGCGCTGCTGAACGCCTTTGAGACCTGGACCTATAATGACTTCGTCGGTCACGGCATGGCACTGGGCGCAGTTATTGGCGAAAAGAGTTTTCCCTTTTTCGGTATCTCCCCCACCCCCCGCAGCCGGGGTTGCCGCAGCCGGACCTCCGCCAGCGGCCGCAGTTGAGTCCTGCGCCATAATCTGACCACTGCCCACAAACAGCACCAGCGACAGGGCCATAGCCCCAAAAAGCTTAGATAAGCGACCCATTTTGTGAAATTTATTTATCGAGTTGATCAACATAATTACCGCTGAATTTTCATTGGCCCACAAAAGTACGACACGATTGCTGGATAGGCAAAAATCAGTGTTTAGTTATTTTTAAACCTGAATTGTATTTATATCGGTTCTACATAAGTAACCTTTTTAGGACCGTTTTGCCCTGATAACGATTTGTTTGCAGGCTTGTTTGCGGGAAATTTGCTCATCGACCAAGCCTATAGAATGGGTTAAGACAACCGCGCAAATAATCCCGATAACCACTCTGGCTGCCCGTTCCTCTGCATCCCGTTGGCAGATCGGTTGCTGCCCGGGTTAGATATCCATCATTGATAGCCCAAACTTACTACTGAAAATCAGATGGTTAATTGAATAACCTTGCATTTTATTCGATTTTGTGAATTTTTTTCCGCTCAGCACTTGCACCTGTGGAACCGATTTCCCTATATTTGCACTCCCAAACGCTAACCCGGTCATCGGAAAACAGGTTGGGCAAGAACAGAGGGGGCTTAGCTCAGTTGGTTCAGAGCATCTCGTTTACACCGAGAGGGTCGGCGGTTCGAGCCCGTCAGTCCCCACCATCACATAAAAAAAGCAGGTACAACTGGGTTGTACCTGCTTTTTTTATGCGTTTTACTTGTCCTGATCTGCCAGTTAGCCCTTTCGCGGCCAGGCTTATAGCCCAGAGGTCAAGGCCAACTGGCGATATCGGTTACTTAATAATCACGTCGAAATTGGTATCCAAATCAGTAGTGCCCGGCGTGGGCGTACCGTTTTTGGTCTTGGGCTGGTGGCGCAGTACTACGTTTAGTTTTCCCGTACTGGCCCCGGTTGTTACCACCTCGAAAGCCAGTCCAACCGGATAAGGTCCCGGTGCGGGGTTGGTGTCGCGGTCGGTGCGGGTCAGCGTCAAGTTAAGTCCGCTGGCGGGTGCGTAGATGAAGAGGTGGTCGTTCTGCTCTTCTTTGACCTCTTTGGATACATCGACAGTGGGGGTTTTGCTTTTGTCGGCCAGCAGAATTCGGCCCGTGTAGGCGGTGTTGGCTTTCAGGTTTAGGATGGACTTGCTGAAATCGGCAGTAGCCGTGTTGAGCTTATCTATGGTGGCTTCAACCACTTCGGCCGCGTTGGCTTTGTTAGTGAGCTGCATCGTAACCGTTGTGATGGCCTCATTGTCGAGGGTTGGGGTCACCTCTTTTTCTTTTTTGTCGCAGCTGCCCAGCAATAACAAGACGGGTGCTAACAGGAGCATTGATTTTCGGATGGTTTGCATAATAATACAGATTGGTTGTTGAAACAATTATTTAAAAGGTACGCTGATTTTCAGGTTGAAATTCCGCCCCGGCTCGTCGGCGAAGTAGCGAAAACGGTTCATGTAGTCGCGGTAGGCCCGATTCATTAGGTTAGTACCGCTCACAATTACCTGGACTGGCAGGCTCCATACGGCTACGGAAAAACCAGCCTCGGCCCCCAGCAGAAAATAAGCTGGTGGGGGCGGGGCAAAATCGCCGGTAAAAATGATCCGGCCACCCTCCTGCCGACTCGTTACCGGCGGTACGCGGTTTTGGCGGGCCACCCACAGCCCGCTTACACTGACATACCGGCTGGAAACAACACCCCGGCCATCTGCCCACACATGGCGCAGGCTGTTCTCCGTTCGGTTGGGCGGGATAGACACCAGAAACCCCCGGTTGCCGTCGTTCTGGCGATTGCGGGCAAAAAGCAGGGCCGTTTTGGAGGTCAGGCTCAGGTGATCCGTGAGCTTATAGGTCAGCGTCAGATCTACACCCCGGAACCAGGCACGAACCTGATTATAGGAATAGGCCGGAAACGCGCCCCGCTGCCGGATAATGGGTACCGAATCGGGGGTGAGATAGATGTAGTTATCGATGCGGTTATTATACAAACCCAGTTCGGCGGTTAGCTTTCTGCCCGCGTAGGCCAGCACTAAATTGCCGTTGTAAGCCTGTTCGGGTCGTAGATTCGGGTTGCCGGTTTCATAGGCTACGGCACTCTGATGCAGGCCATTTGAGTATAAATCAGCTACGTTGGGTGCCCGCCATGCCGTGCTCAGGTTGGCCGTCAGCGTGAGGTTAGTCCGCAGTGCATAGGCCGCCCCCACCGATCCGGTCATGTTACGCCAGGCGTTTGTTTGGGTAAATACTGTGCGCGTGGGCTCATCTAAAAAATAAGCCCGTAGCCAGCGATAATCGTAGCGCAGTCCGCCTTCCAGCGTCCAGCCACGGTTAGCATACCGTTCGATGGCGAAGCCGCCCACGCCATAGTTGCGGAAGTTGGGGATCAGAAACAGAAATTGCCGCACGTTGCCCTGTGTGATACCGTTGACACCCACACTCCCCGAAAAGTGACCGCCTGCCTGATTCGTTTTTGGCCTATGCTCCCAAATCAGGTCGGTTGTGTGGGTGATTAGTTTGAGGTATAATTCGGGACTTAGCACCCGGCTGAACGACACATAATCATACTCCTGCCGCTCATTTTGCTGGCGTGCCACCGTGGCCGTAAACGTACCCAACCGCTCCAGGCGGGCGTAGGCACGCAGTTTGAAGAGTCCATGCGTTACAGTTTGGTAGGGTCGGTCGATCTGGTACGAGAATCTGGGTTGCTGCAACGGTTCGGGCCGGCTGAGGGCGGTGTAGAAATCGGCCAGACTACCCACCTGTGCCCCCGAAAACAAACCGATCTTAGTATTAAACTGACTGTAATACAGCTCAATACCCCAATGAGTGCCACCGGGCGTTGTTCTGTCATAATGCACATCGCCGGAGAAATTGGTTTCGTGGTAGCTGGTATTCTGCAAATAATAGTTGGGCGTGTGTCCATAGCCGGCGCGTTTCATGGTTCCCTGCAATCGCCAGCTCAGGCCGGTTAGTTTTTTGTCGAATGCCCCTTCTATCATGGCTGAGACAACACCCATCCGCCCGTTGGTGGCGCCCACGGCGTTCAGCTCTCCGCCCAGGCCGGGCTGGGTGGGCATGGCTTTGGGTTCTACCAGAATAACTCCGCCAATGGCATCGGAGCCATAACGGATGCTGGCCGCACCCTTGATAACGGTTATCCGCGAGGCCACAAAGGGGTCTATCTGGGGGGCGTGCTCGCTGCCCCACTGCTGATCTTCCTGCCGAATGCCGTTGTTGAGCGTAATAATGCGGTTGCTATATAGCCCATGAATGACGGGTTTGGAAATACTCGTCCCTGTTTGAATGGCCGATAAGCCGGTAATGGCTTTCAGGCTCTCGCCCAGCGACAAACCCCGCGTGGCGTTCAGGGCAGCGCCCGACAACTCCGTCTGAACCTGGAGCAATTGCTGGGCTTCGGAGCGGTGTTCGGTCACCACCACTTCGGCCAGATTAATGTTGTCCGGCAGTAGCGTAGTCACCATTGAATCGTCGGGACCGAGGGGCATACGCACGGACCGAACCTGCGTAGCATAACCAATGAACCGGAACTCGATGGTATAGCGACCGGGACATAGGTTTGGCATAGAGAAATGCCCTTCGGCATCGGCCAGGGCACCTTTCCCCAGTTCACGAACGTAAGCGGTGGCACCGGGCAACGCAGCAGAACCCTCCTGTAGGCCGCTATTC
>JAYVAP010000028.1:0-4986 GCA_043750915.1 Spirosoma sp.
CCTGAAACAGCAGTTTTCAACGCAGGGACCGGCCTTAGCTACCGGCGACGTGAATGGCGATGGCCTGGACGATGTGTTTTTTGGGGGAGGAAGCGGGCAGGGCGGGCGGCTCTACGTGCAGCAGGCGGGCCGGTTTGTTGATAAAACGCCGGTCGTGCTGCGGCAGGACACCCTTTCAGAAGCTGTGGACGCGGTGCTTTTTGATGCCGACGGTGATAAAGACCTCGACCTGTATGTGGCGACGGGCAGTAACGAATACCAGGCCGAGTCCGACGACCTGCTCGATCAGCTTTACCTGAACGATGGCCGGGGGAATTTTACCCGCTCCACAACGGCCCTGCCTAACCTGAAGGCAAGCGGCTCCTGCGTGGCAGCGGCTGACTTCGACCGCGATGGCGACATCGACTTGTTTGTGGGGTCGCGGTTGGTGCCGGGCACCTACGGCAAAAGCCCGATGAGTTATTTGCTGACCAACGACGGGCGGGGTAACTTCAAAAATTATACCAAACGGTTTTTGCCCGATGCCGACCAGCTGGGTATGGTTACAGATGCCACCTGGGCCGATCTCGACGGCGACCAATATCCCGAGCTGATTGTGGTGGGCGACTGGGAGCCGGTGCGCGTGTTTGGCAACAAACGGGGGAAACTAACCCAGAACCCGGCCTTCGCAATTACGGACGCAAAAGGTGAACCCATCAAAACAAACGGCTGGTGGAACTGCGTGCGGGCGGGCGATGCCGATGGCGACGGTGATCTGGACGTGGTGGTTGGTAACCTGGGTCTTAACGCCCGCATCCGCGCCACGCAAACCACCCCCGCCGAACTCTACGTGGGCGACTTCGACCAGAATGGTACCACCGAGCAGATTATCAACTGCGCCGACGAAACCGGGCAATTGTACCCGATGGTGCTGAAGCAGGATTTGCAGAAGCAGATGCCGGGTATCAAAAAGAAATTTTTGAAGTTTAACGACTATGCGGGCAAAAAAATAGACGAAATCCTGACAGAGGAGCAGCTGAAAGGTGCGATCCGTCGGCAATCTTTTACGGGCGCAACCACCTTATTGCGCAACGAGGTGGCCGGGCCAGGCAACCGCCGACTAATCGTTCAGCCACTGCCAGCCGAAGCGCAGTTTGCGCCGGTTTGCGCCGTTATTTTTGCCGACTACGACCAAGATAACCGCACTGACCTGGTGCTGGCCGGGAATTTCTTCGATGTGCTGCCAGAAATTGGCCGTTACGATGCGTCTTATGGCGTTGTGCTCCGCAATATGGGCAAAGCTCCGGATGGTGCCATCCGGTACCAGGCTATCAATCCGGCCGTATCGGGGTTGTTTGTGCGCGGGCAGGTTCGGGCCATGGCCCGGCTGGCGCAGGGACAGTGGGTGGTGGCCAAAAACAATGACCGGGCGCAGATTTTTACCCTTACCAAAAAATAACGAATCGTGGAAAAGGTGCCTAATGGCGCACCCATTTCCACGATTTTTGATGACCATGATAAACCGTATTACAATTATAATACTGAGCGTTGCCACAACCGCCCTGCTGGCAGGCTGTGATTCATTTCGCTCCGAAAAGCAGCTCTTCCAGTCCCTCGATTCGAGCAAAACCGGCGTTGGGTTTGTCAATACACTCGTGCCGACCGAAAAACTGAATTTGCTCGACTACCTGTATTTCTACAACGGCGGGGGCGTCTCGGCGGGCGATATCAACAACGACGGCCTCACGGATTTGTACTTCGTTTCTAACCAGGGGAAAAATAAACTGTACCTGAACAAGGGCAATTTTAAGTTCGAGGATATTACCGAAAAAGCAGGCGTTGCCGGTTTCTCCGACTGGCAAACCGGCACGACCATGGCCGATGTTAACGGCGACGGACTGCTCGATATCTACGTTTGCGCGGTGGGTAACTTCCGGGGGCTGGAGGGAGCCAATGAACTTTATATCAACAACGGCGATCAGACGTTTACCGAACGGGCCGCCGACTATGGACTGGATTTTACGGGTTTCTCAACCCAGGCCGCTTTTTTCGATTATGACCACGATGGCGATCTGGACTGTTACTTGCTGAATCATGCCGTGCACACCTCCCGCAGCTACGACCGCGTTTCGGCACGGGGGCTGCGCAATAACGAATCGGGCGATTATCTGTTCAGGAACGAAGGCTCCCCCAAAGGAGGCCGGGGAGGTTTTGTTAACGTCAGCGAAAAGGCCGGCATTTTCGGGGCCGCCATGGGCTACGGGCTGGGCGTTGCCGTGGCGGATATAGACAACGATGGCTGGGAAGACCTCTATATCTCCAACGACTTTCACGAAGACGATTACTACTACGTCAATAACCGGAACGGCACGTTTACCGAGCAGGTGAAAAAAGCGTTTCAGCATACCAGCCGTTTCTCGATGGGCAACGACGTGGCCGACGTGAACAACGACGGGTTTGCCGATGTGGTGTCGTTAGACATGTATCCCGAAGACGAAACCGTGGAAAAATCATCGCTCGGCGAAGACCCGCTCGATATATTCCAGTATAAACTGGCGTATGGTTACATGAATCAGTACAGCCGTAATTGCCTGCAGCTGAGCCTGTCCGGCAAAAAATTTATGGACGTAGGCGCGATGGCGGGTGTGGCCGCTACCGACTGGAGCTGGGCACCGCTGCTGGCCGATTATGACAACGACGGGCTGAAAGACCTGTTCATTGCCAATGGTATTGCGCACCGCCCCAACAACCTCGATTACGTGAAGTTTGCCTCCGACGATTCGCTGCGGTATGCCCCCGAAACCTCGTCGTCGCTCGATGAGCGGGCCATCAAACTCATGCCCGATGGCAAAGTGCATAATTACCTGTATCGGGGCACGCCCGGCCTGCGTTTCGAGGATAAATCGACCGCCTGGGGATTTGAAACGCCTACCTGCTCGAACGGTGCCGCCTATGCCGACCTCGACAACGACGGTGATCTGGACCTGATAACCAACAATATCGACGATCCCGCCGGGCTGTATCGAAACGACGCAAACGAAATTTTCCCCGACAACCAACACCTGACCGTCCGGCTGAAGGGCAACGCACCCAACACCTTTGGAGTGGGTGCAAAGGTAATTCTGAAATACGCCGACTCGGTGGGTGCGGCAACAATGGCCCGGCAGGTGCAGCAACTGATGCTCACGCGTGGTTTCGAGTCGTCGGTGGCGCCGGAGTTGCTGTTCGGACTGGGAACCCGCACCCTAATCGATTCGCTGATCGTGATCTGGCCCGACCAGCGCATGGAAATCCGGACGAAGGTAAAAACGGGGCAGATGCTGACGCTGAAGCAGTCCGATGCGCGGTTAGACGGCAGCACTTATCAATATGCCATTCCGGTCAGCCGCCCGCTGTTTGCCGACCTGACCCCGACCGATTCTTTGCCCTACCGGCACCAGGAAAATAAGAATTTCTTTGACTTTGTCCGCGAGCCGCTGATGCCCTTTCAGATCTCGAGCGAGGGGCCGCGCTTAGCCGTGGGCGATGTCAATGCCGACGGCCTGGATGATGTGTATGCCGGCGGAGCCAAGTGGCAGGCGGGGAGCTTGTTGCTGCAACAGCCCAACGGCACCTTCAAAGTCAGTATTCCGCCCGCTTTTCAGGCCGATTCGACCTTTGAAGATGTGGACGCGGCTTTCTTAGATGTGGATGGCGACAAGGATCTTGATTTGTACGTGGTTTCGGGGGGCAATGAGTTTTCGGGTACGATGCCCGAGCAGTTCGACCGGCTGTATCTGAACGATGGCCGGGGAAATTTCAGCCGGTCGGTAAAAGCCCTGCCGCCCATGTATACGAACAAAAGCTGCGTTCGCCCGTTCGACATCGACCGCGATGGTGATCTGGATTTGTTCGTGGGCGGGCGCGTGGTGGCCTTTGGCTACGGTAAAATGCCCCGCTCGTATCTGCTCATCAACAACGGCAAAGGCCAGTTTTCTGACCAGACCGACCGACTTTCGACGGGACTGCGCCAGGCGGGAATGATTACCGATGCCGTTTGGGCCGACTACGACGGCGACAAAGATGCCGACCTGATTTTGGCGGGCGACTGGATGCCGATTCGGATATTTGCCAACACCGGCGGCAAATTCAGCGAAATTGAGTCGATTACGGCAGGCGATACGCCCCTGAGTGGATTTTTTCAGCGCGTGGTGGCTGCCGACTTCGACCGCGATGGCGACATTGATCTCATGGCGGCTAACATTGGCACGAACACCAAGCTGCGCAAACGACCCGATTCTCAGTTGCGGATGTGGGTAAAAGACATCGACAACAATCAAAGCGTAGAGCAGATTTTGGCTTATAATCGGGACGACAACTGGTATCCGCTGGCATTTAAAGATGAACTGGGCAAGCAGCTACCCGGCATCATCAACAAACGGTTTACGGATTATACCTCCTTTGCCGGCAAGCCAATCGACGAAGTATTTAAAGATAATGAACTGAGCGACGCCGACGAATTTACCGTCGATCAGTTTGCCTCGGTATATTTAGAAAACCAGGGTGGCCGGTTTGTGGTCCATGAACTGCCGATGCTGGCGCAGGTCTCGAAGCTGTTTGCGCTGCTGCCTATCGATATCGACCATGACGGCGACCTCGACGTGCTGGGTGGCGGCAATGCCTACGGGGTGAGTTCTTATCAGGGACGTTACGACGCGAGTTACGGCTTGGTTTTGCGTAACAACGGGCAGGGAAACTTTACTGCGCTGTCGCCGGTGGAGACTGGTTTCCTGTTAAACGGAGAGATACGCGACATTCGGCCGGTTCAAACCGTGCGCGGGCCGCTGATACTGGTTGCCCGCAACGGTGGAGCAATGCAGGTATTTAAGTCGCTGAAATGATGGAACACCCGAGCGACCAACCCAATCTGGGCCAGACATTATTCTGGGATGTTAATTTCGACCAGATCGACTGGCCCAACCGCGCTCAGTTCGTGATTGAGCGCGTATTGGAGCGGGGTTCGTTTCC
>JAYVAP010000029.1:0-3443 GCA_043750915.1 Spirosoma sp.
CGCTCTAGCCAGCTGAGCTAATCCCCCTCAAATGCGCCCGAATAGCGTATTGTGGGTGCAAAGGTGCAAAAAAAAATAATACCCCCCAAACGAGCACCAAAAATTTTTATGTTCGGTCCGTAGTAAGGGGACCGTTCGCTAAGTCAAAATTTGTTTTGTATGAACAAAGCTGTAGTTTTGGTAATAGTCCAGACATCGTATGCATACCGTTTACATTATTTACAGTACCTCTGTCGACCGGTACTTTGTTGGTCAGACCAAAAACCTGGCCATCACGCTTTGGCAGCACAACGCCAAAACCAACCCCGCCACGGCTGATGGCAAGCCGTGGGAGGTGAAGTTTACGCAACCATTTGAGACCCGCAACGAAGCACTCAGCTTAGAAATGAAACTGCGCAATAAAGATCGGGCACACATTGAGGAATTAATTGGTTCGGCCCAGCCTGTTCGCTGAACGCAGGGTCAACACCTGCACACCTGCCCCAGTTGTTCTCACCGACGGCTGGGGCTGATTTATTTATGCATCCGAACTCAGTCAGAAGGGCCGCAGGGCTTTCACGAAGCGGCCTTTGAAGTAATTGCTGTAGAGATTATCCTCCCGAACGCCCCGCGACGACGATGCGTGAATGAACCGGATATTATCCTCGCCGTTCACTTCCGTCACAATGCCCGTGTGCGACACGTAGCCCGACTGTCCATTGTCGGGTACGAAAAAGATCAGGTCGCCGGGCAGGATTTCGGCCACCTCCACCTCTCGCCCTACCTCCGACTGCTGCCACGAGATACGGGGCATTTTTAGTCCCACGGTGCTAAAAACGGCACAAACCAGCCCCGAACAATCGATACCTTCCACCGTATTGCCGCCCGTTTGGTAGGGCGTTCCGGTGTAGGCGCGGGCTACTTTCACCACTTCCGGCACATAACGGGTTTCGTAGGTACGTGAATCGACTACGCGGCCCACCGTTCGGGCCGGCACAGCCGGGGGGCGGGCCGTAGCTCGGCCCGTTGGGGGTGGGCGACGCGCCACCGAACGGGAAGCCACCGGGCGACGGCTAACCGAGTGCGACGGCCCCGAAGACGTAAGCACCGAACAGGAGACCAATAAAATGAGCAGACAACCGGGTACGAAAACGCCCCTTACGGCTACCCAAAACCAGCTTTGTTGCATAAAAACAGGAAGGGTAAATAACAACGGTAACTTATCTATTTTTTGCCAGTAGAACGAATGAAACGGGTAGACTACGCAAGGTGCGGTCAAAAATTTTAGCTAATGGTCCGCGTCGGGCGTTTTAGCGGGTTGCTTTTTCAGGGGGGAGTTTTTCTCTTTCGCCAGCGTGTTGAACACTAATCTGTCGGTCAGAGCAGGCAGCCACTTGTTCAGGAAAACGGTAATTTTCCCCTGGGTGGTCAAAATCAATTCCCGCTTTCGTGACCGAACGGCCCGCAGAATATGTCCGGCACATTCGTCGGCACTCATCATGCCCGCTTCGTCGCGCACGGTTTCGCCCGCTACCTGCCCGTGGGCATCGAGTGCCGAGAAGCGGATATTCGATGCCGTAAAACCCGGACAGGCCGTCAGCACATGAACCCCCGAATGGAGCAGTTCGGTCCGGAGGGCTTCCAGAAAACCGTTCATGGCAAATTTAGAGGCCGAATAGCCGCTGCGCACCGGCAGGCCCCGGTAGCCCGCAATGGACGAAATGCCCACTATGGAGCCTTTCGTTTGCTGGATATGGGGCAGGGCATAGCGCGTGGCATAGACGGTTCCCATAAAGTTCACATCCATAACCTTCTGAATAACAGCCGGGTCGGTGTCTACCAGCATGGAGCGCATGGTGATGCCTGCATTGTTGATGAGTATGTCGAGCCGGCCAAACCGGGTCACCGTTTGCTCCACCACGCGCTTCACGTCGGCTTCGTGGCTCACGTCGGCGGTGAGTGCCAATACGTCGATGCCCGCGTTTTGCAGTTCCTGGCTGACCTGGTTGAGGGCATCGGGATGGCGGGCGCAGATGGCAATTTTGGCCCCCGCCAGGCCGAAGGCAAAGGCCAGCGACCGGCCAATGCCCGACGATGCGCCCGTGATGAAGACTACTTTATCCGTCATAATCAGTTATCGAAGCAAGGTCAGCGGCCCCTTAAAACTTCGTTTGGAGGTTAGAATGAGGTAATAATACGTGCCAATGGGGGCATTGGTGCCATACCAGCGAAAGGCCGGATCGGCCGACCGGAAAATGGTTTGCCCCCACCGGTTGGTTATTTCGACGGATCTGAACTGCTCATTACAGGCGTTTCCGGGTAGGTCTTTCACGGCAAAAAAATCATTTTTCCCATCGCCATTGGGCGTAAATACATTGGGTACCCGGATCTCCTGACTCACCGACAGGTCCCTGACACGAAATGTTACGGTGGTGGTGTCGGTATGCCGGGACTGGCAGGACCGGTCGTCGGCCACAAAATCCACCACAAACACGGCCTCGGCCCGGCCGGCCATCAGTTCGCAGGTGGGTTTCCAGGCAAAAGGCGAACGGAGCATGGGCAGGCCGGTTTTATTGACAAACACCATGCCGGCAGCTTTGGCATCGAACCCCCGGCCGGTGCCCGTCAGGCGGAGGGTGTCGCGGTCGGGGTCGTTGCCCAGCACCTCGAAGGCCACCCGCCCCACCAAATCCGAGTCGGCGGGGCTGACCACCAGTTCAACTACTGGCTGCGGCAGCGTGGTGCGCACGGTGGGCGGCTGGCTGGGCAGCCCGGTAGCCACGAGCCTGACCGTGACGGTATCGCGCAGGTTACGGTTGCAGCGCGTGTCGGTCACAATAAAATCCACGACATACTCCGGCCGGGTGGCCTGCGCACAGGCGGGTTTCCACCCAAACGGACTGGCCACCCGCCCCACGCCCGATGCAGTGCCGAAGGTCATACCGGCCTGCGCCAGCGCGAAGCCCCGCCCCACGGCCTGAATGGTAATATTGTCGTTATTGACATCCGTGCCGAAAGCCGTGAACGACAGGGGCGTACCCACCACCGTGCGGGCCTGATTATTGGTTAGGTTAGTGCTGGCAACGGGTTTGTTGTTGGGCGAGGGGATGATGTTGAGCCGGATAGCGAGGGTATCGCTCAGCCCCTGCGGGCAGCTTTCGTCGGTAGCCCGGATCAGGAGTGTAAAGGGTTTGCCCTCGCCCACGCACCGCCCGAAGCAGAATTTGGCCTGGAGCGTATCGGTGCTGCTGCGGGTCAGGAGTTCGCCGGGCGCAATGGCCAGGCCCGGCAGCGACCCGCTCATGTTGATAAGCTGAATGCGTTGATTGGGGTTGGGGTCGGTTACAAACAGCATCAGGCAGTTGGTATCTTTTTCGGCAATGGTCAGCACCGTGCCTTCTTTGTAAAACGTTTTCTGCCCATCGGGGCGCAGCAGCAGGCGGGGCGGGTCGTTTTTGGGGCAG
>JAYVAP010000030.1:0-3112 GCA_043750915.1 Spirosoma sp.
GGGTTGCTACTCGAATCGCGGGTGAAAGTTGAATCGATGCCGGGGTGGTCACCGGCTTTTGCGCCAGCAAGGCCGCCCGGTGTTATCCTGGTCGAGCGAGTCGGCAGGGGTAGCCAAAGCCAGCGGGACAAGGTATAGCAGTAATAGCAACAGTAACAACAGGATTTTGGTAGTCATAAACGATGGGGTTTTATAAGTCTGGTAATAATAAACCGGATAAACGAGCTTTCAAAAAAAGCCTGTTTATCCGATTTCGCCAGTAGAAAGCCCCCGTGGTTACTTCGCTTTGGCTTTCAGCAACAGTTGAACGCTTTTGTACTCAGGTCAGGACTTTATTATCCTTGCTCAATGCCCACTTCCCTTTTTCGGTCACCTTGTTTTCGGTGTAAACCGATTCACCGTTGGCTTTAGAGGTTATCAAGGCACCATCACCAAAGAGTTGACTTGTGGCCGAAGGAATAACGTACCGCTTGGCATCGGTTTTAACGACCACCTCATTAAATTCCCACTGACGGGCGAGTAGGGCGGCAGGAGTGGTATCAGGCGTACCCTTAATCGATGGCCTGAAACTACCATCTGTTTTTTACCAGACAATTCTTTATCTGGGTCCGCGCGAACCGCCACCCCGATACCCGCCACCGCCATACCCATTACCGTTGCTATAACCGCCACCGGAACGGGCATTGGGTGCATAGGGCGGGCGGTTGTTATACCGATAGCGGGGCATCACGTATGTTCTGCGCTGGATAATCACGGGCGGGCCTCCGTAGCCATAGGCGTAGGGCCGGTAGCCGAAGCCATAATAGGGGCGGGGAGCGTAGTAGCCCGGTCCATAGCCGTAGCCCGGTGCCCGGCGGGCACCCACATAAGACGGACCGCAGCTCATCAGAAACACGACCAGCAAAGCGGCCGTCAGCAGGGGCATTAGCTTTATCGATTTCATTATCAGAAACGTTTAGTTATCAACCACTTCGCCTTGGACAAAGGGCTGGACGAACGGTTTAAATCCTGCCAAAACAACATCGTCCACGGCGGATAAGTGCCGTGGACGATGTCAACCTATCCAGTCGTGAAAGATGAGCGGCTTCTATGCCTTTAGTTTGTCTTTCAGGTAAGCCAGGGCCAGTTTGTAGGCATCGGCGGCTGCTTCTTTGTTGTAGACGGGATTGCTCGGATTGGCGAATCCATGACCGGCATCATACATTTTAACGGTTAGTTTTTCGCCCGCCTTCTGCATATTTTCTTCAAACAACTTCACTGACTCCGGCGTAATGCCTTTGTCCTGAGAGCCAAAAAAGCCCAGAACATCGGTATCTAACGTCTTCAGTTTTTCTACATCCTGCTCCGGCCGACCATAGTACATGATGCATCCTTTGGCCTGTTTTCCTGCCAGCATGGCCGATTTCAGGGAGAGCATTCCCCCAAAACACCAGCCCACACTGGCAAATTCCGCCTTTGGCCCGGCGTAGGCAATGGCCCCCTTCATAATGGCTTCGAGCCGGGCTTTGTTGGCTCCCTGCATCAGTTTGCCCGCTTCGGCCGGGTCAGTGGCCACTTTGCCGTCATACATGTCCACAGCCAGCACGTTGACGTTGGTTAGATCAGCATGGAAAATTTCGGCCTGTTTTTTGATGTTGTCGTTCAGGCCCCACCATTCCTGGTACACCAGCAGCCATTTGGTCGATGTTTTTTTTGATTTCAGCAGAAACCCACTGGCCATCTGCCCATCGGCGGTGGGAAACTTGACCATGTCGCCCGCGCCCCGGTACGTAAACGGCAGGGGAGCCTGGTGGAGTTGCTGAAAAGCCGCGTCGGCGGCCATTGCCGACATATCATTGCCAACGGTGGTGTGGCAAAGGGGAATGGCGGTTTCCTGTTGCGCCGGTGTGAATAGGGAAAACAGCGACGTAATGAACGACAGGCCGGTGATGAAGATAATTCTCATGGATAATTGTTTAGGTAAGCTGATTGATTAGTGATTTTAACCCGGAAGACCTCCGGTAGTTTTTTAAATACAGAGAAATCACGGAGTAAACAGCATTTTTTTCTTTCTTCTCCGTTATCTCCGTGTTCTTTCTCCGTGGCTCCGTGTTTAAATCCTATCCTTTTACCAGCTCAAAGATGGTGATCTCGGGCAAAATACCTACCCGGCCGGGATAGCCGATGTAGCCGTAACCCCGATTGACGTACAATTGCTGATTGCCGTTTTGATATAGCCCCGCCCATTGCTTATAAAAATACTGCGCCGGACTCCATTGCAGTCCGCCAATATCCACACCAAACTGCGCCCCGTGCGTGTGTCCGCTGAACTGCACATCAATGTCGGGATACTTTGGCCGGACTTCGGCATCCCAGTGCGTAGGATCGTGGGAAAGGAGTAACTTAACCGGATAGTCTTGGGTGCCTTTGTAGGCTTTGGCTAAGTTACCCACCCGCAGTGCCGCCGGACCAAAACCCAGGTTTTGCACGCCCATGATTGCAATTCTGTCGCCGTTCTGCTCCAGGATTTTGTGCTCGTCCAGCAAAAGATTCCAACCCATTTGTTTGTGGGCGGCCATAACGTTCAGCAGGTTTTGCCGCTCGGCCTGCGCACTGGGCCACTGCACATACTTGCCGTAGTCGTGGTTGCCCAGCGTTGAGTATACGCCCAGGGGAGCCTTTACTTTATCAAAAACGTCAATGTAGGCGTTTACTTCTTCGGCGTGGCTGTTGACTAAGTCGCCGGTAAAAAAAACGACATCCGGCTTTTCTTTCAGCAACATCTCCACGCCCCCGCGCACGGCTGTTTTATTGAAAAAGCTGCCCGAGTGAATATCGGATATCTGCGCAATGGTCATGCCCTGGAAGCCCGCCGGCAGATTTTTCAGGGCGAGTTTAATGCGCCGGATACGGTAATCATGGGCACCCGAAATAATACCCCACGAAAAGCCCACCAGCGGCACCGCGCCCATAATCAGGGCCGTTTTCATTAAAAACTCCGAGCGCGGAATGGTGTTGGTAGCGGGCAGGTTTTGCGAAATATTATTGGCCACGGCCTCGCCCAGTTCGGGTTTGTAGAAAAGGGAAACAACCCAGCGAAAGAACCGGCCAATATCGTCGATCAGGATAACCA
>JAYVAP010000031.1:0-2294 GCA_043750915.1 Spirosoma sp.
AAAAAACAATGGATGCCGACACGGTCAACCATCCGCAGATACAATGGCTAAAGGCTGATTTGGCCGCTACAACCCAAAAATGGAAGATTGTCTATATGCACTTCCCGCCCTATTCGAAAGGTTCACACGATTCGGATACAGATGTTGACATGATTCCGCTCCGAAGCAAACTTAACCCTATTTTGGAGCGGTTTGGAGTGGATTTGGTGCTGACGGGCCACAGTCATGGCTACGAACGGTCGTACCCGATTCACGATCAGTATTTGCCTATTTCATCCGCAGCCATTGTCATTAATAATCATCGGTTTCCGGGCGACGAAAGCACGGGCCGATACGAGTCATCTACTTCATGCGCCTATAAAAATACGTCTGCCAAAACCAAACAGGGTACTATCTACGTGGTGTCTGGCTCGGCAGGCGCGTTGCACACGGGAGCCGTTTCTTTATCTCATGCCGTTATGGCAACTGACCCTACACTGCGAAACAAAGGCGGCTCGTTCTACATGGAAATCGAAGATAATCGGCTCGATGCCAAGTTCTTACAGACGACTCTGTCCAGCTCGTTCTCGATTGCCGACCAGTTTACCATCATGAAAGACGTGGATATTGTGCAGACCTTGACGCTCACTGCCGGGCAGTCGGCCACGCTCACGGCCTCGTTTATCAGCGATTATGTCTGGAGCAGCCCCGGCAACGCGACCTTCTCGGCACCAGCTTCTCGGACGGTGGTAGTGTCGCCCACAACGAGCCAAACGTTTGTCGTGAAAGACAGCAAACAGTGCATCGTGGACGTATTTATGGTACAGGTTAGTTGTTCGGGGCCACTCTACAGCGTGAAAGCCGGTAACTGGAACGACCCCACCGTTTGGTCGTGCAACCGGATTCCCCTCAGCACCGATCATGTGCAGGTGAAACACAACATTCTGGTGCCGACCAACCTACAGGCTCACGCCCTGAAAGTGCAGTTCGACCCCAACACCAAACTGACCTATGGAGCCAATGCGCGGCTGTTGCTGAGTCAGTAACCACAAAAAAAGCCCCGCCAAATTTTGGCGGGGCTTTTCAATTTTCGCTTCGACCGGTCGGCGAACCGATGGGTTGTTTTAGAACCGGAAGTGGGAGAACGCCTTGTTGGCTTCGGCCATGCGGTGCGTATCGTCTTTCTTCTTCACGGCTGCCCCTTCACCTTTCGCTGCGGCCACAATTTCGGCGGCCAAACGGTCGGTCATGGTTTTTTCGCCACGCGAACGGGCATACTTAATCAGCCACTTCATGCCTACCGATACCTTACGGTCAGCGCGTACTTCGGTGGGCACCTGAAAGGTTGCTCCACCAACACGACGGCTTTTTACTTCGACCGAAGGCATCACGTTGTTCAATGCTTTCTTAAACAGATCAAGTCCGTTATCGTTAGTCCGTTTGCTAACAATGTCAATGGCATCGTAGAAAATGGTGTACGCGATGCTTTTCTTGCCCTCATACATGAGGTTATTCACGAATTTGGTTACCATTACCTCCTTGTATTTCGGATCGGGTAACACGTACCGCTTGGGCGGTTTTGACTTTCTCATTGTGTCTTCAGATTCTGGATCTTACTCTGCCGCTGAACCCAGCGGGCAGTCTTATTTCTTACTTCTTCTTCTTTGCTGCTGGTGCTGGTTTGCCGCCCTTTCCTTTGGCCACTACCTGACCTGGTTTCGGACGCTTGGCACCGTATTTCGAGCGACTTTGCAAACGACCGCTTACGCCCGCCGTATCCAAAGCACCCCGAACAATGTGATAACGAACACCCGGAAGGTCTTTAACCCGGCCACCCCGAATCAGCACGATAGAGTGCTCTTGCAGGTTGTGGCCTTCGCCCGGAATGTATGCGTTGACTTCTTTCCCGTTCGACAAACGAACACGGGCTACTTTACGAAGGGCCGAGTTTGGCTTCTTCGGTGTCGTTGTATATACGCGAGTACATACGCCCCGACGTTGTGGGCAGGCATCCAAAGCTGGTGATTTCGATTTGAAAATCAGCTTCTCGCGGCCTTTACGTACTAATTGTTGTATGGTTGGCATTGCGCTGAAAGTAATTATTGTGACGGTCGTCGCGAAAATTGAGGTGCAAAGATACGGAAAATAGTTTCGTATCTTTGCTTAAAAGCAATCAATCCCAATGGAAACACCAACCCAACCCCTGCGCGGCATCGAAATTGTCCGCAAATTGCTGGAAGTGAAGCGGCAGGCCCAGCGCGAAAGCATTGACAATTACCGGAACAACCCGGAAATTCGAGCCGATTTTGAGCATT
>JAYVAP010000032.1:0-4348 GCA_043750915.1 Spirosoma sp.
CCGTCGAAACGCACCGGCGCGTAGCGATCCATCATAATGTCGAGGTGGATGCGCTCGAAGGGTACGCCAAACGTGATAAAATGGTGGATGTATTTGCCTTTCAACAATTCGTTAAAATCCACGTCTTGCGTCCCCTGCAAATTGAGCAAATCGACACCATTGACGTTTAGATTTACGGCCTTCAGAATTTTCTCTAAAAACAGGAGGTTGCCGGGGTCCAGCACTTCGTCGGCCAGCAACAAGACTTTGTGGTTCAACTCGGGCAAACGGGACGGCTGCTGAATGGGCGGCAACAGGGCGGGGGCGGTTGGGCGCGGGGCCGACGGAGGCAGGGGTTCTGGCGCGGCAACGACCACTACGGGTGCCGGCTGGGTTACTGCCACAACGGGCAACCTAACCGGTGGAATCACAACCGGTAATTTCGCAGCCGGGTGATCTGTATCGGGGCGAAAACGGGTGTCGCTCCCGCCTGCCGTCTCCACCAAAACTGGTTCCGGTAGCACCAATGGCTCAGGCAACGACACTTCGGTCCCGGTATCAACGGCACCCCACGGTTCGTCGGCCAGCCGGAAAAGCTGCTCGGTTTGGTAAAACGTCTGGTAAAAATTGGTGGCTGACATCAGATTCGTCCTAACCGGTTTATGGGCTTAATGTATACCATTTTGCGTTTTTCAGCGGCTCCCGCCGACCATCGAACGGGTATTCAACGGGGCCGTAATGCTTGGTCAGGTAGGCCAGAATGGCCGGTTCCGACGCGCCCAGCTCCCACAGGTTTTGGGTTCGCTGCATCCACCGAATGCGCTCAACCCATTTCTGGCGCGTAAAGTGGCTTTGCCGAATCAGCTGCGCCGAATGGCAGGCCATGCAGTGGCTCTTCACGAGCATCAGCTGGTCGTCGATGGCTAAACCGGTTTCGAGGTCGGTCCTGAGCGAGTCCGGAGCAACCACGGCGACCCCCGAAACGGCTTTGTGCCCACTGCCGACAGGTGCCGTAACCGCCGACACGAACAGCACAAAGGCTAAAAATCCCGCCACAATTCCTGTTTTTCCGCTCATCTGTTTTTGGCTCCTCAGGCAGCAATCAGCTTATTTTCACCGCAATTCGGTGGCACGAATTATGACAGTATCCTTCGGGGTTCCACTGCGGCATCACCATCGGCTGCGACACGCCCGCATCGTCGGTGGCGCGTGCCCATACTTCGTAGTAGCCAGGTCGGGGAAAACGCACAACCGCCGACCAGTGTTGCCAGGCCAGCCGATTTTTGGGTGGTTTCAGGTCTGCTTTTTGCCAGGTGGCCCCAAAGTCGATGGATACCGCCAGCTCGCGCACGGCCCGGTCGCCTGCCCAGGCATGGCCGCGCAGTGCCAGCGGTTGGTTGCCTGCCAGCTGCGCACCCGTTTGCGGAAACGTAATGAGCGACTTTACGGGCATAGATTCGATGATCCGAAACTGATCGTCGGGCAAATCTGCCAAATTGCCGGGTTGCCCCGGATCAACGGGGTTGATGGGAATTTTATAGCTCTTGCCGGTCATTTTGGCACCGTCGTGGACTTTGTTCCGAACGGCTATCGTGTGCAGCCATTTGCCCGACACCGACGCGGGCCATCCGCCAACGACCAACCGCAGTGGTGCCCCGTGAACAGGCGGAATGTCGTGCCCATTCATGGCCCAGGCAACCAGCGTTTCGGCTTCGAGGGCTTTTTGCAGCGGTACGCCCCGCGAAATAACAGGTTTGGCCGGGTCCTGGCTGAGATGCAGGTCTTTGCCGAAATACCCAATATAAACCGCATCGTTGGTCAGGCCCACGTCGGCGAGAATATCGCGCAGCCGAACGCCCGTCCACTCGGCGCAGCCCACGCCCCCGGTGGTCCACTGGTTGCCCGGTGTTTTGGGGAAGTAGCCCGCCCGCCCGTTGCCCGCACACTCGAGCGTCAACTGGTAGGTGTGGGGTTTGAACTTGGCTTTGAGGTCGGCAATTGTATACGTCCTGGCTTTTCTGACCGATTCGCCGTTGATGGTCAGCGTCCAGCTGTCGGGGCTAACGGATGCCGGCATGAGGCCGTTGTTGCGGATAAATAGCTTGTCAGCGGGCGTAATGGCATCGTCGAGCAAATGCGCCGGTGTTTCCACGTTCCAGGGTTTATCGCTCAAAACGACTAAGCCCTTGTTTTTAGCGGCCATCGGATCGATGTCGTCGAACGCCAGTGGCCGGTAATATTGGGGGAGTTTATGGGTAAAAACGATATCTGTCCCCAACAGGGCTGTCAGGGTTGCCAGTGAACTGTTTCTGAGAAAGCCCCGGCGGTTGAAGCCGGCATCGAACGGGTTTAGCAAGGCAACAGAAGTAAGGGTGGCACACCAGATTTACCGGCTAAAATTACGAAAAAAAATTGGCCCCACCCGCGTATCGAAGCGGGGCCAATGTGCCAGAAAAGTGGGCTGGAACCGGCAACCGACCGTTAGGCCGTTACCGGCTGGCGATGAATGATGGCTTCCCGGTCCGGGCTGGTGGAGATGAAACGGATGGGTAACCCCAGCGATTCTTCCAGAAAAGTAACGTAGGCGGCCAGTTCAGGGGGCATTTCGTCGAATTGGCGGATGGTGGCGAGGTCAGTTTTCCAACCCCTGAACGACCGATAGACCGGCTCAAAATTGGTGTCGGTCAAGTCGTAGGGGAGGTGGTCGGTGGTGGTGCCGGGCCGGGATGCCGCATCCCCATCGGCAGGGTGCTGGTTTGGATATTGGTAGTGCGTACAAACCTGAATCTCGTCGAAGATGTTCAGCACGTCCACTTTCATCATCACCAACTGCGTGACACCGTTGATCATGATGGCGTATTTCAGGGCGGGTAAATCGAGCCAGCCGCACCGGCGTGGCCGGCCGGTGGTGGAGCCGAACTCGCGCCCTTCCTGCCGCATTTTCTCACCGGTTTCGTCGAGCAATTCCGTTGGAAAGGGGCCGCTGCCCACGCGGGTGCTGTAGGCTTTGAAGATGCCATAGACCTCGCCAATTTTTCCGGGCGCAATGCCCAGGCCCGTGCAGGCACCGGCTGACATGGTGCTCGACGATGTTACAAAGGGATAGGACCCGAAATCAATGTCTAAGAGGGATCCCTGCGCCCCTTCGGCCAGGATTTTTTTGCCCGCTGTCAGGGCATCGTTGATGGCGTATTCGCTGTCAGTGAGGGGAAACGCCTTCATGAATTCGACAGCCGCAAAGAACTCGGTCTCGGCCTGGGGCAGCACTGATGCGTGATCATAGTGGTTCTGATCCAGAATCAGTTTGTGGGCCGCCACGAGCCGGTCGTATTTGAGCCGGAAATCCGGCGACTCGATATCACCCACGCGCAACCCCTGCCGGGCTACTTTATCCTGGTAGGTGGGGCCGATACCGCGCAGGGTGGAGCCTATTTTGGCTTCGCCTTTGGCGATTTCATAAGCTGCATCCAGCAACCGGTGGGTAGGAATGATCAGGGATGCTTTCCGGGAGATCAGCAGGTTCTGGCGCAGCTTTAGCTTATAGACCGCCAGCCCGTCGATCTCTTTTTTGAAAACGATGGGGTCGAGCACCACGCCGTTGCCGATGATGTTGAGGATATCGCTGCGGAAAATGCCCGACGGAATCTGGTGCAGTACGTGCTTAAATCCGTCGAATTCGAGCGTGTGACCGGCGTTGGGGCCACCCTGAAACCGGGCTACAACCTGATAATGTGGCGCCAACACGTCCACAATTTTACCTTTTCCTTCGTCGCCCCACTGGAGGCCTACTAAAACATCTACCATTAGTTGAATGAATTTGGATTACGCTCAAGCAAGCGGTTCAGGTCATTGAGACGAAGAATAGTCTCGGTCACTTTGCCAATTTGAGTCGTTGGAACAATATAACATCCGTCCAGTCTGAAGTGCTCAGACCAAATGTCGGTCCGTGGATTATGAAAGCGTATTATCTCGTTTTTTGCCCAATCAATAGATGCCAGATCACTGCCCTTATTTCGATTACAGTTGAAACAGGCATATGCCAGATTATTAGTGACGGTTGGACCACAATGCTTAATGCCGATAACATGATCTACTTCGCAGAACAAACCCGTTCTGGCTTCGTCGATCAGGCAGTACTCGCAACAGAAACCAGCCCTCTATGCTACTTCGTTCCTGAACTTTATTGATACGTAACTACCCTCTCGTGCCATGCTGGGTGGCGCGGGCTTTAGCCATACGCATTAAATGTTCAAACTGCTCAAAATCATCTAATTCTGCTTTCTCCTCTTGCGTGATTGCGTTGGTCTTCTCCGCCGTAAGTAAATAACGAACGCGTTCGCGGGTTTCCTCCGATGGACGAAAGGCCAGA
>JAYVAP010000033.1:0-4682 GCA_043750915.1 Spirosoma sp.
ATTTCGTAGTCGAGTGAATGCAGGGCCGCGTCGATCTGCGCAATCAGCGGGCCGCTGTTACCCGCTTCGTTATACACACACACAACGACCGACACAAAAGGATATTTCATACTTTCAAAAGTCGGAAAATAAATGCCTGAATGTTCGTTTTGTTACAAAACAAAACGAACATTTATAGTGTTATAACAAACACATGAGCGATGATAGAACAACTAATTTTCAACACCCGAATGCGGATAGCGTCCCTCCGGCAACGACTTCGAGACAGTAACGAATGGCTGACCGAAGATGAACGAAACGCCATTCTCGACTTAATTATCAAGCTAACCAGATTGCTTGAAGAATTGGAAAAGAAAAAGAATCAGTGAAACAGGAGGACCAACCCCCTTTAAATCAATTATTCATGAAAAAGACCACAAAAGACATTTCACCTGAAATTGCCACGCTCATTGCTGACAATGAGCAGTTTATAGCTGAGGTAGAATCTTATTTGGCTCATAACGGCACTAAGTTTCCGTTGACGGACTGGATTACTATCGCCGAGTATGCCAAACGATTTGGCTTAAAATCGACAATGGTAGTTACGAACTGGATAAAACGGGGTATAATCCCCAAAGAGAATATTTTGCACGTACCCGAACTAAATGACATACGCCTGATTAAGGCTGTACCGTACCACGAGTAACGCTCCGGTCCGCCGGTGCGGTGTGTTTGTTTAATTTCCGAAACGCCCCATCCCTAACCACCTGTTTCGTAAACGGCATCCGCATTGAGTTGCCGGTAACACACCACCATCCGGCGCAGGCCCTCGGCCAGGTCGGTGGCGGGCTGATAGTTGAGCAACCGGCGGGCCTTGTCAATGGCTGCGTGGGTGTAGGGCACGTCGCCGGGCTGCACGGCCAGCCATTGGATGGGCACGCGCCGGCCGGTGAGGTGTTCCAGCAAAGATACCAGTTCGCGGAGCCGCACCGGCCGGGCACTGCCGAGGTTGATAATCTCGTAGCCCAACACCCGCTCAATGGCCTGCTCAATGCCGCTCACCACGTCATCGACGTAGGTATAGTCCCGCCGACTCTCCCCGTTGCCGAACAGCGAAATGGGCTGGCCCGTATGCAACTGGCGGATGAAACGCGAAATGGCCATGTCGGGCCGCTGCTGCGGGCCATAAACCGTAAACAGCCGCAGGCAAAACACCGCTAAACCGTGCTGCTGGTGATGGTCGTAGCACAGTTGTTCGGCAGCGCGTTTGGATTGGGCGTAGGGCGAAACGGACTCATCGGCGGGGTCTGTTTCCCGAAATGCACCCCCCGCACCCACGCCGTAGACCGACGAGGAGGAAGCAAACACCAGCCGTTTTACCCCCGTGCTGCGCATGGCATCCAGCAGTACGGCGGTGCCCGTGAGGTTATGGTCGAAATAAGCGTGCGGATCGGCCAGCGAGGCCCGCACCCCGGCCAGACCAGCCAGATGCACCACCACATCGACGGTATACTGTTGAAAAATAGCCAGCAGAAATGCCGGGTCGCGGATGTCGCCCTGGTAAAGTTGCCAGTGGAGCCGGGGCCGCAGCGATTCGATGTGCCGCCATTTTACCGCCGGATCGTAGCTGTGGTTGAAGTTATCGACCAGCAACACCGAATGTCCCTGGTTCAGTAGCTGATGGGTCAGCGTGTGGCCGATGAAACCGGCCCCGCCGGTAAGTAAAATGGTCATAACGGGGTGCAGTTATCCATAAACAGGCCCGGCCTGCACAAATATAAGGCAAATAGTTTGTTAGGAACGTCATACGTTCAGTCCACCGTGGCGAAACACCTGCGCCGGCTCAGTCAAAGGCCACCACAAAGGCGGGGTGCCGGTCGAAGAGGGTGACCCGCGCCAGGGTCCGGTAGTGCAGACCGGCTAAACTTGTTGAGTCGGCAATGTACAAAGCACCGGGAATTTTCCGGTTTGTTTTGCGGAGAATAGCCCCCCGCAGTGCTGTGATGTGAAAGGTGCTGACATCGGTGGCGTTGTCGGCCCCTACCGTCAATTTGTAGCCATAAAGCGGGTGGCCCAGCGTCTGACGGGCAGCCTGGGTGGCGGTGTCTTTATAAAACTGCCGTTTGGTGGCCCGGCCCGGCAACACCAACCAGTTGAAACCCAGCCGGATCACAATCAGGGCGGCCACCATCAGCCCCAGCCGGTTTGGACACGGGCGACTCATGGCACCGGCAAGGCCCATCAGCCCCACCGATACCAGCGCGGTTTTCCACCATACGCCCGGCAACACACGGGTGGTGGGATAAAACACCGCCACCCAGCACCCCACCGCCACCACACCCACCGCCACCAACCAGATACGCTCTACCCACCAGCGCGGGCCACTGGCCGGGGTCGTGTGTTCGTAATATAAATAGGCCAGCACCGTAAACAGCAGCGGCATCAGCCCAATCAGGTAGCGGCCATAGACCTGCGGAGACAGCCAGTAGATGAGCACCGTCAGGCAAAAGGTCAGCGCGTTGAAAGCGATAAAGTCATTGGCCCGCAGCATGGCCCCAATACCCCGCCTAACCAGCAGCACCAGCAGCAACGTATAGGGAACAAAGTGATAGACCAGCTCAAAGGGAAACGTGAACAAGTGTAGCACCGTGGCACCAAGCCCCAAACGCAGGCCCGTGCGTTTGGTACTCTCGCTGAGCAACACCCCCGCCACATCGGCCAATGGAATGGCATTGCGCAGCAGATAGGCCGCATAATAACTACCCGTGATGCCTATAAATAAGACAATACCGGCCAGATGGGCGGGATGTAGCAGCAACCGCCACCGCCGGGTATAGCCAAACCAGCCCAGCAGTGTCAGGCCCTGAAAAGCCAGCGGAGGCAAACCCTTCAGCAAAAAACCCACCGCCGTGAGTGCATACGTAACCAAATACAGCAGCCAGTACTGCCGCTTCCGGTCCAGGTGATACACCAGCATCATGGCCGCGTAGGTGACCCAGGCAAACGTAATTTCTATCAGGCCCAGCATCGAATCGTAGAGCAGTACCCGCCCACTGGTCAGCAGCATCAGGGCCGAAGCCACCGCCACCGTTGGGCTGGTGTACCGGCGCACAAAACCAAACATCGTCAGGCCCATACCCACTAATGACACCAGCATGGGAAACCGCAGCGCAAACGATGAATAATTGCCAAAAAGCCGGTAAGAGCCGATGATGAGCCAGTTATAAAGGGGTGGCTTGTTGAAATACCGCTCGCCATGGAGCGTGGGGGTCAGGTAATCGCCCGACAAAATCATCTCCAGCGATACCAACGCCCGGCGGGCTTCGTCGCCCGTGTCGAGCGGCATCAAACCGAGGTGAGAAAGCAGCACCCCCAATAGCCCCGCCACCACGAAGGCGGTCCCACCAACAGGAAAAAGCAGGACGTGGGGCGGGCGGGAAACGGGCGTGTTCATCCGGCAAAGATGCCGGATTGAGCCGTGGGTTCGGCGATTTTTTTCGCCGTGGCTCTTTGAGTCATGCCCCGCCCAATTAGTCTATGCTACCGAAACCAGCTGCGGGAACAGACCTGGGGGGTCATATTAAAATAATCTAATTTATGAGTTGCTCCCTGAACATAGCCTGCGCGTTTCGCTACAAGTCACCATAATTATCATTTTAACAAGGTTTTATACCCTTTAATCAATTATTTTAGGACGATTCCTTTTTTGTGTTACTATATGGGGTTAGCTTTACACTGTTATTTTGCCCATTTGTTGTGCCTGGCAAGCTAATTTTAATTTACTTTTGTGACTACTCAAGGTTCTTGTATGCACTACCTGTTAAGCCATTTTTCGTTTCTGTCCATAACGCTGCGCCTGGTTGTAGTTGTTCTGTGCGGTATGCTGAGCGTGTCTGGGTGCGTTAGCCCGAAACAGCTGGTGTATTTTCAGGACCTTAACGGTCAGCCCGATGCGGCCCTGCTGAAACCCTTTACGCCCGCCATTCAGCCCGGCGATGTCCTGTCTATTCAGGTAAGCAGTCTCAACCCCGAAGCATCCGTGTTTTTCAACCCCTATGCCGCGCAGGCCATTGGGCAGCAGCAACCCATCAACAGCCCCACTACGCCCCTGCCCGCCACACCCGGTTACTTGGTAGCTTCCGACAGCAGCGTTACACTCCCGCTCATGGGTCGTGTGGTAGTGGGCGGCCAAACAACAGCCGCAGCAGCCACCCGCATTCAGGACAAACTTAAAAAATACCTTAAAGAGCCAACCGTCAGCGTCAGAAATCAGAACTTCCGCATCACCGTACTCGGCGAAGTGGCCCGGCCCTCCCTCTTCAACATCGCCAACGAACGCATTACCCTGCCCGAAGCCCTCGGCCTGGCCGGTGACCTCACCATCTATGGCCGGCGGCAGAATGTGCTGGTGGTGCGCGAAGAAAATGGCCGTCGCTCCTATGCCCGCCTTGACCTGACCAGACGGGATGTGTTCCAGTCGCCCTACTATTACCTGCACCCCAATGATATGGTGTACGTAGAACCGAGCAAATCGCGCGTGGCCAGTTCCGACCGGTTCTACCAGACGGTGCCCATTATTCTCAGTACTTTATCCTTTATTGCCATTATTGTGACCAATCGACGATAATCTTTATTCAACTCAACTCGTAACCCGCTCGTTACATGACTGATAAAAACTATTCCTACGTGCCCTACCAGCTGGT
>JAYVAP010000034.1:0-4273 GCA_043750915.1 Spirosoma sp.
ACACGCCGATAGGCATTAACTGCGGTGAAGCCGGTTGCCAGCACTCCAATAAGACCAAGACCAATCAAATACTTTTTCATAACAACAGCCGCCCTTTAGCCGGGCCTCGTTTATAGGGATGGATATGTTTGTTTGAGGTATTTCATATACTGCCGGAAACTGCCGCCACGGCTTTCAAACTCCTGCCGGAATCGATTCTGCTGATTCCGGTATGTGAGATACCCCATAAAATACGCGTTGTTGGGTAAACTTAGTTTGTTTAGCCGACGCTTTTTTATTGAACGACCTGTTTTTTTGCCTCGTTCGTCGGTAATCGTGTCGGCCATGCTAACAATTCGGGCAATGGCCTGCCATTTCAACGACTCTTTGACGGCGACAGGCGTGGCGGGTTTAAACGTGCGGTATAAACTGTCGAGCCGTTTGGTGCCCCGCAGAATATGCACATCATATCGCTCATAAAACGCTTTTCGGGCCAGGTAATCCCGGTACTGTGGGGACGTTGACCCGTATTTTTGCGCCAAAAACCGTGCGGCCCCGTACTCACCGACAAAATCGGCCAGATTTTCGTTGTACTCCAGGCTATTTTTCACAAACAGGGTACCGTGCGTGAGTTCATGAATAATCAATTCGGCGAGTTGTCCCTCCGACCGGTCAAGGAAACTTGATAGCACCGGATCGGCCAGAAAGCCAAGCGTCGACCAGGCCGACACTTCCCCAATCCGCGTGTCCAAGCCTTCTTTTTTGAGGTCGGCCACGGTGGAGTCGGCGCGGTCTTTCTCGAAAAACCCTTTGTACGAAAAGGCCCCCAAAATGGGGAAACGCCACTGTTTAGCCACGAGTCGATAAGGCTCAGCTCCGGTAATGACCCACAAAATGGGCTTGCCCTGCTGATCGTAAAAGGACTCGTAGCTCCCGGACGGATTCAATCCCAGCGAATCGACCGTAAAACGTTTGATTTCTTCAATTAGTTTTAGCTTGCGTTTGAGCGAATCGGGGTAAGCCGGATCGGCCAGCACCTCGGAAACAGGTTTGGTGTTCCACAAAATACGCAACTGCCCCCGTGCCTGCATCCAGCCGTAGCTGACCAACTCCCACTGCCAAACCAGCAGCACGATAAGCACACCCGCTACCACAAGAGCAATTTTTTTGAGCATTGGTTGGAATTATCGGTCAATGAAGGACAAATTTAATAGCTTCGTGACGTTAATTGCTCATTTTGCCGGTACCGGGTTTTTATTGGCCAATACCAACTGACCTTTTGTCCTCCTCTCCGATATACGGCCGTAAACAGCCGCATACGGAAATAATGGGGATAAATGGGCGTAGTTGACCGGAAAATGTTCGTTCATTACGCACTTATGCTACACAAGAGAGCTTCTCCCTACGCCACCGATGAAGCATTATACGACGCGCTGAGTCAACGCGATGAGCGGGCGTATCAGTACTTATATAGCGAATCGTTTCCGTCTTTCCAGTACTGGATGCTCAACAACAGCGCGTCGGAGATGGATGCCGAAGACGCGTTTCAGAAAGGCATACTCAGCTTTTTGCTCAACATAGAAACGGGCAGGTACCAGTTTCAGCCGCAAACCCGCGTGACCACGGTCCTTTTTGAGTATTGCAAACGGGTGTGGCTGACCGAACTGAAATCGGCCCGGCTCCAAAAACGCGGAACCATGCCCGATGAAGTCCTGACTGCCGACACGACCGATATTGTTGAGGACCTGGAGCGACTCACAATTGTGGACACCGTCCGTCAATCGCTGGGACAACTCACCGGCGACTGTCGGCAGCTAATCGAGTGGTTCTACATTGAGGAACTGTCACTGCGGGATATTGCCGACCGGCTGGGCCTGAAAGAATCCTCGGCCCGGTCGAAACGATATGTCTGCGCCGAAAAACTAAAGGCGTTTTACCAGAAAGCTGCCCAACAACAAGGCCTATGAAACTCACCGAAGAACAGTATGAACTGATTGAAGCCTACCTCAAAAACGAGCTTTCAGCATCGGATCGGGCCTTGTTCGACACTGACCTGCGGGCCGACACCGACCTGCGGGCGGAAGTTGAGCGGCAGCGCGATCTGAAACTGGGCTTGCGTGCCATTGGTATCGACCGGGCACTTGGCCGGGCGCGGGCGCAGTACCGGGCCAGCAGGGTCGCGCCTGAGCAGACACCGGGCTGGCAACCCACCCTTGTGCGGCCGCTGCTCGCCTGGCGCTACTGGGCCGTGGCAGCCTCGCTAAGCATAGTGCTGGGCATTGGCTATTATGTATATCAGCGCACGGCGGGCCAGCGAACCGAGATGGCCTATGCCGAGGGCCTGCCCGATGAGCTGACCAAAGGCTTTCCCACCAGCACCCTTCCGCCTGGCAGCCAGACCTTTTTTCTGGACGCGCTGACGCGCTACAGGGCGGGCAAGTACGCGGAGGTGATTGAAGGGCTAAAAACCCTGCCCGCCGACCGGCAAACGGTTCACTACAAAAATTATCTGCTGGGTCTGAGCTACGTTGCCAACAAACAGCCTGCCGAAGCCATTCCATTGCTGACAAAGGCGCTGGCCACACCCTCGACCCCGCTGCACCAGAAAGTGGCGTGGTGCCTGGCCCTGGCCTACGTCAAAAATGGGCAAAACAGTCGGGCGCGTCCCCTGCTGAAACGAATCAGCACCGACCGCACCCACCCGTTTCAGGCTCTGGCACAGCGGGTGCTGAAGAAGATTGGCTGAACGGGGGCGGCCCCGGCCCGCTTCTTTACTGATTGAACAACGTGCTTACCTCGTCTTTCGATAACATCCGGTTATAAACGCGGATGTCGTCCATAGCGCCGTTGAAATAGTTGGGATAAGCCTTGATCTGGGCACCGAACTTCAACTCGCCCCCGGCACAGTTGGCCATCACATTGCCCAGAAGCGCGTCACTTTGATCTACCAGCACATTATCGAAATACATTCGCAAAGACCGGCCCGAGTAGGCCAGCACCAAGTGGTGCCAGGTGCTGAGCGATGGGTTACTGCTGAACTGAAACGATAGCCAGTCTTCGCCGGGTCTGCAGTTACTGCTCTGCTTCAGGTTAGTCATGAAGCTAAGACCCGGACCGTTCTCATTCAACTTAATCAGCGAACTGTACATCTCACCCGAACTATCGTTCCACCGGGATTTATTGAAAATCTGTACCCGGTTATTCTGGGTTTTGTCGATATTTATAATCGTGATGGGCTTAATCCAGATGCTCACCGAAACGGCATCGGGGCGCAGGCTGCTGTTGTCGGCCATAAAAAAATAATCGTTGACCCCGTCCAGCAGAATAGCCGAATTGACCGCCCCCTTTCGGTCGGTTGTGAACGATGGATTGTCCACGAGAACAACGTCGTTTTTGTTGGTAGTCTCGTCGAGCAGCGACCGGTTGGTGAACGAAACAGCCGCAATCAGCCCCTGAGCCACCGCATCAACGGCTGTTGTAAACGAGGCCACCGCCCCGTAAATCACCTCGCCCGACTGTAGTTTGGCATAGGGCCGGTAATAGTATGGGGTACCGGGTGTGAGTTTTGTCAGGGCAACAGTCGCGTTGGTGGCTACGGGCGGGTTTGCCACCTCAACTACGGTCGAATTTGTTAGATCCGGCACGCTGTTTGCCGACGAGTAGCAGAGGCCATAGGTAGTACCTGGCTGGCTTCCGGCACTGCTCAGCACAAAGTTGACGCTGATGGTGGTGATGCCCGGGTTGGACGTGCCGTTGGTCGTAACAACCGGGTTCTGACCCGTTCTAAACGTTTGGGGGTTGCTGTAGGCCGTGCCGGCTGAGTTGACGGCGTAGCTGCGGGCATAATAAAAGGTGTTAGGTGTCAGGTCTTTCAACGTAAACATAACGGGTGTGTTCAGGGCTGCTTCCCCGGTCTTTTCCTGTTTTGGGTCGTTTGTTTCGGTTGGGTTCGGGGTGGCAGCGTAGCAGATGCCATAGCGCGTCAGGGTGGCGTTGCCGTTGGCCGTGAGGGTCATGCCTGCCTGGGCCGAGGTGTTGGCCACCACTGTAATGGCCTGCAAGGTCACTGTTGCCAGCACCGCATCGCTCACCACCAGCCTGTTGCTCAGGTTAGTCTCCAGGCCGCAGGCGTTCGAGAGGGTAGCTTTAACGGTGTAGGTGCCCGAGGTTGGGTAGGTATAGCTCACCGTCTGGCCGGTGGTGGCGGTGGTGCTCCCGTTGCCAAAATCCCAGGCCACTTTTTCGATGGTGCCCGATGGGTTGCTGATCGAAAAATTAATCTGCTTTTGCTGAC